>JANXTJ010000210.1 GCA_025352485.1 Salinibacterium sp. | reverse complement strand
ACCACCACCAGCAAGCACCACGGGCCCTAACCACGGGCCCTAACCACGGGTCCCAACCACGGGTCCCAACCACGGGCCCTAACCACGAGCCCTGACAACGAGGTCGGATTGTACGCACCCGAGCGTCATCAGCAGATTTTGGAGACCGCACGTGCAATCGGCCGTGTGGATGTCGCCGGTCTCGCTCGTGATCTCGCCGTGACGCCGGAGACGGTGCGTCGCGACCTCACCGCGCTGGAGCGCAGGGGCGTTCTTCGCCGGGTGCATGGCGGTGCGATTCCGGTTGAGCGCCTCGGCATGGAGCCGGGGGTCGCCGACCGTGAGAGTCATTCCGCGGGGCAGAAGGAGCGTATTGCTCGCGCGGCGCTCGATGAGCTGCCGGACGGTGGCTCGATCATCCTCGATGCGGGGACAACGACCGTGCGCCTGGCCGAGCTGCTGCCGCATGACCGGGAGCTCACCGTCGTGACGCACTCAATTCCGGTGGCCAGCATCCTCGTGTCCCGCCCGAATATCACCCTGCACCTCCTCGGCGGTGTCGTGCGCGGTCGGACTCTTGCGGCGGTCGGCGACTGGACGAAGGCGCAAATCGCGGAGGTCTTCGCGGATGTGGCGTTCATGGGCACTAATGGGATCAGCGTCGAGCGCGGTCTCACAACGCCCGACATCGCCGAGGCCAGTGTGAAGCGCGCGCTCATCGATGCCGCCCGGCGCACCGTTCTGCTTGCCGATCACACAAAATTTGGCAGGGAAGATTTTGCCAGGGTCGCGCCGCTGTCCGACATCGACACGGTCATCACCGACATCGGACTCGACGTCGAATTGGCCGAGGATATCGAGAACGCCGGCCCCAGGGTGGTGGTCGTGTGATCGTCACGGTGACGCTGAACCCGAGTCTCGACCGCACTCTCGAGGTGGAAAGCTTCGCGCGGGGCGCTGTGTTGCGTACCTCTGCCCCGACGCTGCAGGCCGGCGGCAAGGGCGTGAACGTGACGCGCGCGTTGACGGCCAACGGCATCCCGAGCATTGCGGTGCTGCCGGTCGGCGGTGGAGAGGGTGCAGAGCTCAGCGGTCTGCTGGACGTCGCCGGCGTGTCCGCGAGGTTCGTCCCTGTTGCGGGGCGCACGCGATCCAATATCACCGTTGCCGAGCGGGATGGCACGATCACCAAGCTCAACGAGCCCGGTGCTGCGCTCTCTGACGAGGAGCTGGCAGCCCTCACCGCCGTGATCTCTGCGGCGGTGTCGGCGGGGGACTGGGTGGTGATCAGCGGAAGCATGCCGCCCGAGCTCGGCGCCGAGCAGCTGCAGGCCCTCGCCGAGAGTCTCGCCCACCGCGACGTGAACCTTGCCATCGACACGAGCGGCGACGCCCTGGTGGCCGCCCTGGTGGCACGCCCGCGCCTCATCAAACCCAACCGCGCCGAACTCGCCGAGATTGCGGGCCGGGCACTGAATTCGTTCTCAGACGTGGTGGCTGCAGCGCGGGGCGTTCACGATCTCGGGGTTGAGCTCGTTCTGGTGAGCCTCGGCGCAGACGGCGCCGTGCTGGTCGGACCGGCCGGTGTGCTGGTCGGCGAGTCAAGAGTCGACCGCCCCCGAAGCACGGTCGGCGCCGGAGACAGTTTTCTGGCGGGGTTCCTGTCCCGCTTCTGCGCCGACGAGGTGGATGTCGAATCCGCCCTCCTGGAAGCCCTAGCGTGGGGCGCCGCGGCCGCAGCACTCCCTGGCACTTCGGTGCCGGGGCCGGGTGACATCACCTACACAAACGTCCAGCTGGTGTGGCGGCCAGATCTGGATCGGCCACTCGTGGCCAGCTAGCTAACCCCATCCCCATCCGTACGAAGGAGTACAACAAATAATGTCTGAATACACCCCAGCGGCCACCGGCATTGGTGCCCGCGCCCGCATTCAACGAGGTGGGGCGTTCCTGGCCGGCATGGTCATGCCCAACCTCGGCGCTTTCATCGCGTTCGGTCTCATCACCGCCCTCTTCATTCCGACCGGTTGGATCAACACGATCGCCGGAACCACGGCAGACCCGCTGCCGATCACAAAGCAGATCAGCACCGTCGTCGGCCCGCTGATCAGCATCCTCATTCCGATCTTGATCGGATACACCGGCGGCAAGCTCGTGCACGGCACCCGTGGTGCGGTCGTTGGCGCTGTGGCTACGGTCGGCGCGATGCTGGCCCCTGTGGCGTTGCATCTCGCATCGGCTGGCCTCAACGGCGCTCCGGCAGCGGCACCGCCGGCCAGTATCGCCGAGGTCGGGCCGGCCATTCTGGCCGCGCTGATCATCGGTCCGATCACGGCACTCGTGCTCAAGCTCTGGGACAACTTCATCGCGGGCCGGGTCAAGGGCGGCTTCGAGATGTTGGTCGACAACTTCTCTGCCGGCATCATCGGTGGCTTCTTCGCCATCGTCGGCCTTTACGTGCTCGGCCCGCTGACCTTTTGGCTCAGCCAGGGCCTCGGCCAGCTCGTCAACGCCCTCGTGCAGGCC
>JANXTJ010000199.1 GCA_025352485.1 Salinibacterium sp. | reverse complement strand
TCAGTCGCGTGAGCAGTTCGCCCTTACCCGGGATGCCCGGCTCCAGCACATGGTCGAACGCACTCACCCGATCACTAGCCACCATGAGCACAGTGCCCGGCCGCGTCGGTGAGGAATACAGATCCCGCACCTTGCCCGAATAGACGTGCTCCCAGCCGTCGATCACGCCGTGCTCGCCGCTCATTCGGCGACCCGCTTCGCTATGTCTGTGCGATAGTGCCCGCCCTCGAGCTGGATGATGTCCAGCGCGGCGTACACCTTTGCGCGGGCGGCGGCGAAGTCTGGGGCGGTGGCGACCACGCTCAACACGCGACCTCCGGTGGCCACGAACTCGCCGCGCACGAGCGCGGTGGCGGCGTGGGCAATCGTGACGTCGGTGACATCCGCGAGCCCCGTGATCGGCCGGCCGGTGATCGGGTCGTCGGGATAGCCCGCACTGGCGAGCACCACGGTCACCGCAACATCGCTCGAGAACTCGGGGCGGGGCAGCCCGCCGAGTTGTCCCGTGGCGGCGGCAAAGAGCAAACCACTCAAGGGGGTTACCAGCCGAGGTAATACGACCTGGGTCTCCGGGTCTCCGAAGCGTGCATTGAACTCGATGACCCTGATGCCGTTGTCGGTGAGGATGAGCCCGCAGTACAACAGCCCGATGAACGGCGTGCCTTCAGTGGCGAGCTGTCGGATCGTGGGCAGCGCGATGGTTTCGATGACCTCGTCGACGAAGCCATCGGGAAGCCAGGGCAGCGGGCTGTAGGCACCCATGCCGCCGGTGTTCGGCCCCTCGTCATTGTCGAGGGCGCGCTTGTAATCCTGAGCGGGCGACAGCGGCAGCACGCTCTGGCCGTCGCTGAGCAGAAAAAGCGAGACCTCCTGCCCGGCGAGAAACTCCTCCACCAGCACAGCCCCGTGGCCGAGCCAGAAGCTCGCGTGGGCGATGGCCGCATCGCGGTCGTCGGTGACAAGCACTCCCTTGCCGGCGGCGAGACCGTCGGCCTTGACGACATAGGGCGCACCGTACTCGTCGATCGCGGCCACGGCATCCTCGAGGGTGCCCGCTCTCAGGGCACGGCCGGTGGGCACGCCGGCGTCATCCATGATCCGCTTCGCGAACGTCTTGCTGCCCTCCAGCGCCGCCGCGGCCTTGCCCGGCCCGAAGACCGCGATGCCGCGTTTGCGCAGGGAATCGGCGACGCCGGCCACGAGCGGAGCCTCGGGCCCGATGACGACCAGCTCAATATCGTTGTCGATCGCATACTGCGTGACGATGTCGTTGCGGGTGGGGTCGAGCCCCACCACGGGGACGACCCCGGCAATGCCGGCGTTGCCGGGAGCCGCGGTGATCTGATGGTGTTCGCTCTCGCGAAGGAGGGCCGTAACGATGGCGTGCTCGCGGGCACCTGAGCCAAGGACGAGAATTCGCACGAGTTAACCCTACCGACGACGGTCTAGCGTTCAGTCATGCCCCCCAAGCGAATCGGTGATGCCGCCGGCCGCGCCGCCATCACCGAAGCGCTCGCCGCCGCGCCCTCGCGCACCGCCACTGCGACCGCGGTTCGCTACTTTCTCCAGCTTCTCGCTGACGCGGCGCGGGGCAACACCGTCGAGGTTCGCGTACCGCCGTTCGGTGCCGTGCAGGCCATTCAGGGCCCTCGGCACACGCGGGGTACGCCCCCAAATGTGATCGAGACGGATGCCGTGACCTGGCTTGCGCTCGCGACCGGCACCCTCGGTTGGGCCGATGCCGTCGCGGAGGGGCTCATTGCGGCATCCGGAACGCGGGCCGACCTCACCGCCTATCTCCCGATCGCCATCCCGCCGGCCGACTGACGCCAGCGCCGCCGCCGACCGCGCGCAGGCCGCGAGCCACGCCGCCGGGGATGGCGGTCGTCGCCGTAGGAGACAATGGGGGGGTGACCAATCAGCCCCCCGAACCGCAGCCCGAGCTCGACCAGGCACGCATCAGGCGGGCGCCGAAAATTCCGGCATTCCTCATCGTGGGCGGTGGCCTCGGGGCAATAGCGACGTTGATTCTCACGTCGCTTTTTCCGGCAGACCCGAACGTGGGCTTCGGCGCGCTGTTCGGCTATTTTGCGCTCTACGGCGTGACCGCGGGGGTCGTGCTCGGCGCAGTGCTTGCGATCATCCTTGACCGGGCGTCGGCGCGCCGGGCCAGAATGGTCGCGGTCGAACGCGAGGTCGTACCGCCGCACGAAGACGAGCCGACCGACCCGAGCAAAGCCGACCCGAGCAAAGCCGACCCGGCCTAGCCCCGCGCTCAGCTCAGCTGGTTGCGTTCCACCCAGGCGAGGTATTCCGGGGTGACGGCGCCGGTCACGTATTCACCCGTGAAGCAGCTCATCTCGAGAGCCGTGACATCCGAGCCCTCCAAAATGGCGGCCTGCATGTCGGCGACCTCCTGATAAATCAGGTTGTCGGCCCCCAACTCGGTGGCAATCTCCGGGATGCGGCGGCCGTGAGCGACGAGCTCCTGCCGAGACGGCATGTTGATGCCGTAGACGTGTGGGAAGCGCACAGGCGGTGCTGCCGACGTGAACGTCACCTTGTTTGCGCCGGCCTCGCGGGCCATTTGCACGATTTCTTTCGATGTGGTGCCGCGCACGATGGAGTCATCGACGATCAGAATGTTCTTGCCCTTGAACTCGCTCGACATGGCGTTGAGCTTCTGCTTGACGCTCTTCTTGCGCTCCGCTTGCCCCGGCATGATGAAGGTTCGACCGACGTAGCGGTTCTTGTAGAAGCCCTCGCGGTATTCCACGCCGAGCTTCTGTGCGACCTGCATGGCGGCGGGGCGGGATGAATCCGGGATGGGCATGACGACGTCGATGTCGCCCATCGGGGTGTAGGTCGCGATCGTGTCGGCGAGGCGGTTGCCGAGGCGCAGCCTGGCCTCGTAGACCGAGATGCCGTTCATCACCGAGTCGGGCCGGGCTAGGTAGACGTATTCGAACGAGCAGGGTACGAGCCGCGGATGCGGGGAGCACTGTCGCGAAGTCATTTCACCGTCTGGCCGGATGAAGATCGCCTCGCCCGGGGCGACATCCCGCACCAGTTCATAGCCGGCACTCTCGAGCACGAGAGATTCGGATGCCACGATCCATTCGTCACCGGTAAAGCCGGCCTGGCGCTTCCCGAGTACGAGAGGCCGTATTCCGTAGGGATCCCGGAACGCCAGCAGCCCGTGCCCCGCGATCAGGGCGATTGCGGCGTACGAACCCTCGACCCGCTCGTGCACCCGGGTGATCGCCGCGAAGACCTGATCGGGGTCGAGGTCGGTGCCGGTGATCTGTTCCTGCAACTCGTTGGCGAGCACGTTGACCAGCAGTTCGGTGTCGCTCGTGGTGTTGAGGTGGCGTCTGTCGATGTGGAACAGCTCTTGAGTGAGCTCGCGCGTGTTGGTGAGATTACCGTTGTGAATCAGCGTGATGCCGTAGGGGGCGTTCACGTAGAAGGGCTGCGCCTCCTGCTCGTTTTCGGCATTGCCCTTGGTGGCGTAGCGCACATGGCCGAGGCCGATATTTCCGAGCAGCGAGCGCATGTCGCGGGTGCGGTAGGCCTCACGCACCTGGCCTTTGGCCTTCTGCATGTGGATGGTGTTGCCATCTGCCGTGGCGATGCCGGTCGAATCTTGGCCGCGGTGCTGCAGCAGTAGCAGGGCGTCATAGACCTGCTGGTTGACCGGTTGAGACGAGACGATTCCGACGATTCCGCACATGCTGGCCGGTGGCCTCCGGGTCGTTAGGTGATGAACTGACGAGCACTAGCTTCGTCGGCCCAGGTACCCCCTAGCTTCTCACACTCGAGCCCCGCATACCCGGGGCCGGTACGCTGGAGCCCGTGACAGAGAACTCCTCGACCAGCTACCGCGAGGCGGGAGTCGACACCGCGGCGGGTGACCTCGCGGTCGAACTCATGAAGTCCGCCGTCGGCAAGACTCACGGCCCTCAGGTGCTGGGCGGCGTCGGCGGCTTTGCCGGACTGTTCGACGTGTCGTTCCTGACGGCCTTCACCCGGCCGCTGCTGGCGACCTCTACCGATGGCGTTGGCACGAAAGTTGCCATCGCGCAGGCGCTCGATAAGCACGACACGATTGGCCAAGACCTCGTCGGAATGGTCGTCGACGACATCGTCGTGGTCGGCGCGCGACCGCTCTTCATGACCGACTACATCGCCTGCGGCAAGGTCATTCCCGAGCGGATCGCCGACATCGTCACCGGCATCGCTCGCGCCTGCGCCGACACCGGCACCGCCCTAGTCGGCGGCGAAACGGCGGAGCATCCCGGGCTTCTCGGGCCCGATGACTACGACGTCGCGGGGGCCGCGGTGGGCGCGGTTGAAGCGGATGCCCTGCTCGGCTCGCACCTGGTGGCCGATGGTGACGTGGTGCTCGCCCTCGCATCGAGCGGATTACACAGCAACGGGTACTCCCTGGTGCGACACATCCTTGCCGGCCAGAAGATCGGGTACTCCGACTACTCCGCCGACCTGGGCGGCACCGTCGGCGAGGTGCTCCTCGAGCCCACCCGGCTCTACACCTCGCCGCTGGTCGGCCTGCTGGCCGACCCCGCCCTCGGCTCGGCGGTGCACGCTTTCAGTCACGTCACGGGCGGTGGCATCGCGGCAAACCTGGCGCGCGTTCTGCCGCAAGGATCGTGGGCAGAGCTGGAGCGCTCGAGCTGGTCGCCGCCCACCGTGTTCCGCGTGCTCTCCGACTGGGCCGGCTCCACGCTGACCAGCGCGGAAGGAACCTGGAACCTCGGGATCGGCATGATCGCGGTGGTGGCCCCGCCCGCCGCCGCCGGGATCATTGAGCGGCTTGCCGGCGACGGCATCCCGACCTGGGAGGTGGGGCGAGTGTCGATCAGCGCGCGTGATCTGGCGGGGTTCGAGCGAAACGCCAAGGGCGTCAACGGCGGCGCGGTGCGGTTGATCGGCAGCTACGCCTAGACCGCTGAGCGAGACCAAGCTAACCGCGACCAGGCTGAGCGGGACCAGGCTAAGCGAGACCAGTGAGGCCCCGTGCGACTAGCTAGGCGCTTTTCGACTCGCCGGCGTCGTCGGACTCTAACTTTTCCTGTGCGTACGGGTCGGCGTAGCTCTCGGCCGCTGAGGCGAACTCCGGCCACTTCTCGAGGTCTTCCGCGAGCCGAGGGTCGCCCGGTGTGGACGTGCCGAGCTCTTTGGCGAGAGAGTCGTAGTTGGTATCCGGGCTGAAGTACTTCAGGTCTCGAGCAACCTTGGTGTGCTTCGCCTTTTGACGGCCACGTCCCACAGGAGACCCCCTCAGGTATCTGCCCCGCTACCGCTGGTTTTGCCGAGGCGGTTTTTGCCAGGAACATGCGAACAGGGATGGATGAAATCTAACGTGGAGTTTAGCACGCGGTATCGTGCCCCTTCTGGCCGTTATCCGCGTCCTCCTCCCGCAACAAGTAACGTTGTCGCGTGACGTCCCCCAGCACTGATACCTCGGTCGTGGTGATCGGTGCTGGCCAAGCCGGACTTTCCGTCTCCTATTACCTCAAGCGACTCGGGCTCGACCCCGGAAACGACTTCGTGGTGCTCGATCGTGGCCCCGGCACAGGTGGCGCGTGGCAGTTTCGGTGGGATGCCCTGCGCATCGGTTCCGCTCATCGCATCAACGACCTTCCGGGGCTGGATGCCCTGAACCTCAGCTTTGACACCGCCGACCGCCACGCTCCCGCCAAGGATGTGGTGGCGCAGTATTACCGCCAGTACGAGGACTTCTACGGGTTTCAGGTGGTGCGCCCCGCCGATGTCACTGCGGTGGAAAATCTCGACGAACAGCTCACCGTGCGCTTCGAGTTTGACGGCGAGGCGCGCGACGTGTCCACGATCGCGGTCGTGAACGCGACGGGCACCTGGGGCGCGCCCTTCATCCCGTGGTATCCGGGGCTCAAGTCGTTTGAGGGCGCACACGTGCACACCAACGACTACAACTCGGCCGAAGATTACCGGGGCAAGAGTGTCGTCGTCGTCGGCGGGGGCACCTCCGCCATCGGTTTCCTGCTCGAACTCGAGGGCATCGCGAGTCACCTCACCTGGGTCAGCCGACGCCCCATCGACTTCCTCGAAGACGGCGACCTCAACCTCGAAGCTCGCGTCGAGGCGGTGCAGAAGCAGGATGAGGCTGCACGCGCCGGTCGCGCGCTGCCGAGCATCGTCAGTGGAACCGGTGTGCCCCGCACCCGTCGCATCCAGGCCGGGATCGAGCGCGGCGTGCTCACCCCCCGGCCGATGTTCGAGTCGATCGAGCCGAACGGCGTGCGCTGGAAGGATGGCGCCTTCCAGCAGGCCGACGCAATCATCTGGTCCACCGGCTTCCGCCCAGAACTTCGACACCTCGCCCCCCTCAAACTGCGTGAAAAGGATGGCGGAGTCTCTGTCGGCTCCGGTACCTCGTTCAGAGATCCGCGAGTGTTTTTTGCGGGCTACGGCCCACAGGCATCCACTATCGGGGCGAACCGCGCGGGCCGGATGATTGCCCGGCAGGTCATTGCGACCCTGTCCCGGTTGCAGGCCGGCCGCTAGGCGGTTAGCGCATAACCGAGGGCTGCGGCTCCGATGCCCAGCACGAGGTTTGCCGCGATGCTCGTCGTCGCCAGCCGCCATTTGCCGCTCTGCACCAGCTGGATGCTCTCGACGCTCCAGGTGCTAAATGTCGTGATGCCGCCGCAGACGCCGCCGATCAGGATGAGCCGGATGTCGCCGCTCACGGCCCCGCGCTGTGCAAGCCCAAGCACCACACCGCCGATCGCGCTCCCCAGCACGTTAACCACGAGCACGGCCCACGGCGCCCGGACCGCGCGTGACAGCATCCAGCGCAGGGCCGCCGCGAGTGCACCGGCGCCGGCCGCCGCCAGCAGGGCGATCACTCGCGCGCCTCGGTGAAGGGCGCGGGAGCGGCGCCGCCAGCGTTACCCGCGGCGTGGCCCGCCGCCCGGCCGCCCGTTCGGCCCACACTTCGGCCGAGCGCGAGGCCGAGCGCTGTCGCGCCGAAGCCGAGCACCAGGGCCAGTGCGAGGTACGCCAGCGCGACGCCCCCGTTGCCGGCCGCCGTCAGGGACACGAAGCCCACTGCCAGAGCGGAAAACGTGGTGAACGAGCCGAGCAGCCCGGCGCC
>JANXTJ010000160.1 GCA_025352485.1 Salinibacterium sp. | reverse complement strand
GCTCGCGGTTGGCCAGAAGATTCAGGTGGAGATCACCAAGATCGATGACCGCGGAAAGCTCTCCCTCGCCCCCGTCGACGACAGCGCGGACGCCGCGGACACCGACAGCTCCGCTGCCGCGTCCGACGGCCCCGAGGCTCCCGCCGAAGGCGAGTAGGTCTACCTGGGGCCTCTCGCCAGGCGCCCAGGCAAGACACTCGGGCCCATCTGCTTCGGCAGATGGGCCCGTTTGCGTTCCCGGTTAGCGCCGCGATTGGTGAGGAATCACCATGATCACCGCCGACATGGACAACAATCGCTTGCAGGTTTTATGGTGAAGCCGTGCGCCCCGCAATCGCAACACCACTGGACCACTTTGTCGGCGCGCTCACGCTCTGGATGCAGGGGATGTGGCTCGCCTGGCTGGCGGTCGCTGCCTGTGTGCTATTGGCCGTCGCGCTCATTGTGATTAGTAAAGCCCGCACCAGAGCCCACGCTCGAGTGCCGCACTATCGGCGTACCGACACCGGGCCCGTCGAGGTGCCTCGGCCGCGTCGCGCGGCCGAGCCGGAGCGGTCGCGCCCGCGATCCTGATCCGCGGGGCTAGTTCACCAAAAATGGCGCATCCCAGATTCCGGTCTGCGACAACGCGACGATGGCCGCGGCGAGCAGGGCGATAACGAGGATCGTGCCGGTCAGGATGATCAGGGGTAGCCGCGGGCGTTTGGCCGTGAAGGTGATGATCACCATGGCCACAAAAGTCGCGACAATCACCACGATCGCGGTGAGAGTGGCGATCCGTGGTTCGGGCGCACCACAGCCGGGTGGGGCCGGAAAGCTGAGCGCGCATATCTGGCCCGCGTACTGCAATGGCCACAGTAGTGCGATGGAGACAGCGGCCAGCACGGCTCCGATGAGCAGCCACCAGCGCGGTTGGGAAACGGGAATGCGGTCAGTCGTCATGATTCCTCCATTGGTGACTCTTATCCACTAAGACGCGTACTCTAACGCGAAATGCGCGGTTTCCGGGCGACCAGCACGGACCGATAACAATTGCGGAAATGTCACGAGTTGCGATCTCCGGCCGACGTATTGTGGAAATGTCAGGGGAGGCAGAATGACACAGCTCGAGGTAAACCCGACGACTCAGGAGACAGAGGCCGTGGTTGCCGCCCGCGGTCCGCAACGGCGCCGCATCGGTTTCTCCGAACTCCGCGTCTTCCCGCTGGCGATGAGCGGCAATGTCTTTGGCTGGACGGCGGATGACGCCACGACCAACGGCATCCTCGACAGCTACGCCGCTCAGGGCGGAAATTTCATTGACACCGCTGATTCTTATGCCGGTGGCCGCAGCGAGATCATGATCGGTAACTGGATGCGTTCGCGCCGCAACCGCAACGACGTAGTGGTGGCGACAAAGGTCGGCAAAAGTCACGAGAACCCGGGTCTTCGTGCCCGCGTGCTCACCCGGGCAGTACACGCCTCACTGCAGCGTCTGGGCACCGACCGGATCGACCTGCTCTACCTGCACATCGACGACGAGGATGTCGATTTCGACGAAACCCTGCTTGCCGTCGACGAACTCATTCGGGCGGGAGTTGTACGCTACTTCGGCGGCTCCGACCACACCGGCAATCGACTCATCGAGGCGCGCATCGCGAGCGCGCAACTCGGCGTCGCTCCCATGGTCGCCCTCCAGAACCACTACAACCTCATTCATCGCACCGAGTACGAGGGCGATCTCGCCCACGTTGCAGCCCGGCAGGGCCTCGGCGTCATGCCGCGGTTCGCCCTCGCGAGCGGCTTTCTGACCGGAAAGTACCGGGCCAAGTCCGACCTCGCGAAGAATGTTCGCGGGGCGGAGGCGGCGAAGTATCTCAACCGGCGAGGGTTCAAAGTGCTCGCGTCCCTCGACACGGTGGCGGCCGCGCACGACACCTCCGTGGCCGCGGTGGCGCTGGCCTGGCTGCTCTCCAAACCCAACGTGGTGGCGCCGGTGGCGTCGGCCAGCCGCCCCGACCAGGTGTCCGACCTCGCCGCCGCCGTGACTCTTCAGCTCACCCGCCATCAGATCTCAGAGCTCGACCGGGTTTCTTCCTAACCGCAACTGCCGCCGAGCACAGGCAGGGCCGAGGCCGCAAT
>JANXTJ010000155.1 GCA_025352485.1 Salinibacterium sp. | reverse complement strand
GCCACCGATTTCATGATCACGATCACCCTTTCGGCGGCGGATGCTGCGGCGCACGCCATCGAGAATCCGTTCGCCCCCGGCTGGTTCCACGGCAACGAGGTTGTCATCACCCTCGTGCTCGTCGCCCTCTTGGCCTTCGTGTTTCTGCGCGGCTTTCGGGAGGCACTTAGCATCGCCGTCGTCCTCGTTGCCGTCTACCTGGTACTGAACCTCGTGGTGGTAGTGGTGTCGGTGTTGCAGGTCGCAGAGCATCCGGTGGTCATCACCGACTGGTGGACTGCACTGACGGCCCAACACGCGAACCCGCTCATCATGATCGGTATCTCGCTGCTGGTGTTCCCGAAGCTTGCGCTAGGGCTCTCCGGGTTCGAAACCGGCGTCGCCGTTATGCCGCAAATCCGTGGCGACGAGGGTGACACCGAGGACGACAGGGCCGGCCGCATCCGCGGCGCGCGGAGGCTGCTGACCACCGCCGCGATCATCATGAGCGCGTTCCTCATCTCGACGAGCTTCATCACGACCCTGCTCATCCCGCAGAAAGAATTTCAGGCCGACGGTCAGGCCAACGGCCGGGCGCTGGCGTTCCTTGCCCATGAATACCTCGGGCCGATCTTCGGTACCGTCTACGACATCTCGACGATCTGCATCCTCTGGTTTGCCGGTGCCTCCGCGATGGCTGGCCTGCTCAACCTGGTGCCGCGCTACCTGCCGAAGTATGGAATGGCGCCGCAGTGGGCCAGGGCGGTTCGCCCGCTCGTACTAGTTTTCACTGCCATCGCCTTCCTCATCACCATCGTCTTCCAGGCAAACGTCGACGCGCAGGGCGGTGCCTACGCGACGGGAGTTCTCGTGCTGATCACCTCAGCGTCGGTCGCGGTGACACTGTCGGCACGGCGAAAGAAGCAGTTCAAACGCACGGTGGGCTTCGGCCTCGTGACCCTCATTTTCGTCTACACGACCGTGCTGAACGTGATCGAGCGGCCGGACGGCATCCGAATCGCCGCCCTGTTTATCCTCGGCATCCTGACGATCTCGCTCGTCTCGCGGGTTCGGCGATCCTTTGAACTGCGCGCCACCTCCGTCACGCTCGACGACGGTGCACTGAAGTTCTTGCGGGATGACGCGGAGCACGGCGTCATCCGCATCATCGCCAACGAACCCGATAACGGCACCGCCGAAGAGTACCGGGCGAAGAACGAGGATGAGCGGCGCTACTCGCATATTCCGCGCAACTCGAAGACGCTTTTCCTTGAGGTGCACCCGAGTGACTCGTCAGACTTCGAGGAAGATCTGGTCGTTATGGGCGTGACACTGCACGGATACCGCGTGCTCAAGGTGCGCAGCGGCAACGTGCCCAGCACCCTGGCTGCCGTGCTACTCGAGATCCGCGATGTGACCCACGTCGTGCCCAACATCTACTTCGAGTGGACGGAAGGAAATCCCGTCCTGAACATGATGCGGTTCCTGTTCGTCGGCAACGGTGAGGTCGCGCCTATCACCCGTGAGGTGCTGCGCGAGGCCGAAAAGGATGCCAAGCGACGCCCCGCAGTTCACGTGAGCTAGCCGCTGCCGCACCACCCCGCAGCCAGTCGGACGAATGCCGGTAATTAGTCGGCGGAACCAAACTGGGTCGTGACGCCGGGGCTGTACAGCACGGAGTCTGGCGGTCGGTTCGCCACGCCGCTGAGGCCCGCTCGCTCCATCAGCGAGTCCTCCAGTGTGATCAACTGGGCGCTGAACAGTGTCCACGGCTCGTGCTGGTTCGGCAAAAAGATTGTTCGACTGCGCCGCGTGGTGAAAAGCCCCCAGCGGGCCGTCAAAAAGTCTGCGGTCGGATCGTTCACGACCGGGGTGTCTTCGGGACGGATGACGATTCGCGCTCCCCCGCGACCACGATGCCGCGACGCCGTGTACTCGATGGCACCGTTGACGTGCCGAATCGACGTCTCTGACCAGCGGTAGGGCAGCGAGAAGGCTGCCCGGGCGGCCAGCACCGCCGCCAGCCGCGAGGCCTCGAGTGAGAGAAACACCACGCCACGCCTGCCGCGTTCGTCGATGCCGTATAGGCGCACGTTGACCTCGGTGAAGTCACCAAAATATGGGATCGCGGGACCGCGCCCCAACCTCGCCCTATCCAGGTAAAAGGGTATGAGGCCCACCCAGCTGGAACCGTCGTGCACGTCGGGTCGAATGCCCGCCGGAAGCAACGGCGCAATCAGATCTGCCGAGACCCGCCAGTGCAGATAGGCGACCTCTGACCAGCGCTGACTTGCCACGATTTTTCCCCGCAATTCGGGCGCGGTGAGCGATACCGGCTCCGCCGCGGTCACGAGACCGCGACCGGCCGCAGGCGGGATTTGACGACGAACTTCTGTAACACTGACCACAGCAGAAACGATACGGCAGTGGAGTAGACCGCAATGAGCGCGACGCTCAGCATCTGATTCCGGATGAACAGCAACTGGCCGGTGAAGGCAAACCCGAGCCCACTGGCCAGCACGCCGAGCATCAGCATTCCGGTGCCCCCGGCGATGAGGTGTCGTCCCACGATGAGCCACTGCTGGCGCCGACTCGGGCCGATCCTATCGATAGTGAAAGCGCTGGCAGCCGCTCCGGCGATCAGGCCGGCCGCAGCCGCCGAGATCGGGGTGAATAGCGGGGCCCCGGCCGTGACAGACACCAGCCCGCAGACCAGTCCGTAGCCGACCGCCGCGAGGGTGTTAAGCTGATGGCGAATGCGCTGCACCGCTAACCAGCCCGCCGCTCCCCCGAAGGCCGCGACGACCCCGTTCAGCACGATGCCAGGAGTCATCTCGTCAATGGCAACCTCGGCAACGACCAGCCAGCCGATCCAGCCGATGGTGAGCATGACGAGTGCACCTGCGGCGGTGGAGCGGCGCGGGGATGCCCAGCGCACGCGTCGGGACTGCTCTCCGCCCGCCAGCAGAACGCCCAGCGCGGCCGCACCGCCGGCCACATTCACGGCGAGCGAACCACCGTGATCGACTGGGGTAAGCCCAAACGGCCCGGGAAGGGCCGAGAACGCCAGCGCGGCGCAGGGAACGAACACGGCGGCACTCCAGACGGCCCCAAAAACGAGCGTGGCGACGGTGCCGCCGCTCCTGGCAGCGAGAGTTGCGAGGAACGCGGCCACAGCCGCGAGCGCCGCGATCGGCA
This sequence comes from Salinibacterium sp., assembly GCA_025352485.1. Classification (GTDB taxonomy): domain Bacteria; phylum Actinomycetota; class Actinomycetes; order Actinomycetales; family Microbacteriaceae; genus Rhodoglobus. The sequence continues at coordinate 2,004 of JANXTJ010000155.1, read as the reverse complement.
AGTAAAGGGCACCCGGCACGGCGGGCGCGACTATCGGAGCGAGCATCAGCCACGCCACGATCCCGGTGAGGGCTGACGCCCCCGAAATCATGGCCGCGCGCCACCGCGTGGCCACCGGCAGCATCCGGGAGTCGAGAACAACCAGTGCCACCAGCACCAGAATGTTGGCGGCTACACCCGCAACGACAACCATCCAGCCAGCCATATTCTCTCCCAGACGACAGAGTAGGGGTGCCGCTCAGGCGAGCGGCACCCCGTCAATAGTGTGTCGCGGCTAGCCCCTGACCTCTGTCAGAACGTAGCCCTCTTCACCGTGCACTGCGGTATCAATGCCGGCGATCTCGTCTTCATTCTTGATGCGGAACCCAATCGTCTTCTCGAGGATCGTGCCGATGACGAACGCACCGATGAAGGAGTAAATCATGACCGCGAACGCACCGATCGCCTGCGCCGCGAGCTGATTGAACTGACCGCTGTAGAAGAAGCCGGTACCGTTCGCGAAGAAGCCGAGGTACAGGGTTCCGACGAGCCCTCCGATCAAGTGGATTCCCACCACATCGAGTGAATCGTCAAAACCGAGCTTGAACTTCAGATCAATAGCAATGGCACAGACGACGCCAGCGACCAGGCCGAGGATGATCGCAAAGCCGGGGGTGAGGGCCGCACAGGCCGGGGTGATCGCGACGAGGCCGGCGACAGCGCCCGATGCCGCACCGACGGAGGTCGGCTTGCCGTCTTTGATCCGCTCGACCACGAGCCACGCCAGCAGCGCCGCAGCGGGAGCGACGAGGGTGTTGATGAACGCGAGGGCTGCGACGCCGTCGGCGGCAACTTCCGAGCCCGCATTGAACCCGAACCAGCCAAACCAGAGCAGACCGGCACCGAGCAAAACGAATGGCGGGTTGTGGGGCACGCTCATCCCCTTGGCGAAGCCGACCCGGCGGCCGAGCACGAGCGCGAGAGCAAGACCCGCGGCCCCCGCATTGATGTGCACGGCGGTGCCACCGGCGAAGTCAATGACGCCGACGCCGAGCGGGGTCTGGCTGAGGCCGTAGACAATCCAGCCGCCGCCGGTGAGCTTGCCATCGGTCATGGTGAAGTTGAATACCCAGTTGGCGACCGGGAAGTAGATGAGGGTCGCCCAGACCCCCGCGAAGATCATCCAGGTGCCGAACTTTGCCCGGTCGGCAATGGCCCCAGAGATAAGTGCGACGGTGATGATCGCGAAAGTCGCTTGGAAGGCGACGAACGCTAGCGGGGGGAACAGCGCGCCAGACGGCACCGCTACTTGGCCTTGGAGCAGAATCGCGCTGGTGTCGATTCCCCAGACGCCATTGAGGCCGAAGTAGGTACTGGGACCCGCGCCGGTGAAGGCGATTGCGTATCCGTAGATGACCCAGAGAACAGCAATGAGGCCGATGGCGCCGAAACTCATCATCATCATGCTGATGACGCTCTTGGCCTTGACGAGTCCGCCGTAGAAGAACGCCAGGCCGGGGGTCATCAGGAGCACGAGCGCGGCGGTCAGCAGCACATAGCCGGTGTTGCCTTGATCCATTGTGAACCTCTCTTTGTTTTCAGCGAAGGGGTGCGCACCGTCTGGCTGCACAAAACGAGGTCGTGCCGCGGGTACGAGGCCAGTGTGGACGGCGCACATTACGCGGCGGGTGTCGGTGCGTTTCGGTCGTGTTACACGGGCGCGGCCAATGTAAACATCCTGTTTCGAGGCACCATCGACACCGCGCACAATCCGCCATCTACACTCGGGCTATGGTGCTCATGCGGTCAGAACGGATCGCGGCGCTACTTCTGGTAGTCGCCGCCGCGGCCGGTCTCATCCTCGCCAACAGTGCGGCAGCACCGGTCGCAAACGCGATCGTCGGGTTTCATCTCGGAGCACCGCCGCTCATGCTGTCGGTGGGCCACTGGGTGAAAGACGGCCTACTCGCCATATTTTTCTTTATCGCCGCGATCGAACTCCGGCACGAACTGCGGCACGGAGAA
>JANXTJ010000126.1 GCA_025352485.1 Salinibacterium sp. | reverse complement strand
CGGACTACTAACGAGGCCCGTTGCGGAAGGAAGCACACTCGTGACGCTCGACAATCTGGACCTTATCCATCGACGCGGCATCATTACCGGCGCGGGGCAAGGCATTGGCCGCGCTCTCGCGCTCGAGTTTGGGCGCCGCGGCGGCCACCTTCTGCTCGTCGGTCGCACGCTCGCGACGCTGACTGAGACCGCGACTCTGGTTGCCGCCGTCGGCGGTACCAGCGAGATTCTGGTCGCGGATCTCACCGCCGACGGCGCCGTAGCGCGGGTCGCCGACACGGTCGCATCGTGGGAGGTGCTCGACCTGTTGGTGAACAATGCCGGCAACGTGCGTGCGGGGCGGCTCGAATTGTCGACGGATGCAGACATCCAGTCGATGATGACGCTCAACCTCATTGCTCCCATTCTTCTCACCAAGGCGATGATCCCGGCGTTGCGCAAGAGCGGTCAGCATCGGGGCAGCATCATCCTCGGGATTTCCAGCGGGATCGCCCTCGTCGGGATGCCGTTTTATGCGGTCTACGCCGCGACCAAGGCGGGACTTTCGCGGTTTGACGAATCCCTTCGCCGCGAGCTCATCGGTACGGGCATCCACGTGGCGACGGTCTATCCCGGCGCGACCGATACCGCCATGATGACGTCGCAGAATGCCGGTGCGGATCTCGGCTGGGGTCGCCGCCCGCTGGATGACGTCATCACCGACCTGATGACTGCGCTTGAAGCGGGCGAGCACGAGATAAACACGGCACCGGAAGGCCGTCGCGCGATGCAGCGGCTCAACGTCACCGATCCGTTGGCCGTGGATGCGGCCATCGCCCCGACCCTCGAGGCGCTGGAACGTGCCGTACGCGACCATCGCAGCATCTAGGGCGTGTCTTGTAAATGTCGGGTCCAGGCGATGACGGCGTTGAGGACGACGGCGGCGCGGTAGGTGCTGGCTTGTTTGTCGTAGCGGGTGGCGAGTCCGCGCCATTGTTTGAGGTGGCAGAAGCGCCGCTCGATGACGTTGCGGTTGCGGTAGTCGTCGTGGTCGTAGCCGACGGGGCGGCCGCCGCGTGAGCCTCGCCGTTTGCGGTGGCCTTGCTGGTCGGAGGGTTCGGGGATCACCGCCGTGATGCCGCGTTCGCGGAGGTGGGTTCGGATCGCTCGAGACGAGTAGGCCTTGTCGCCGCGAAGCGCGTCGGGCCGTGTTCTTGGACGTCCCGTCGGGCGGGTCACCTGCAGCTCAGCCAGCAGGGGCAACAGCATGGGAGAGTCCCCAGCCTGACCGGCTGTGATCGCGATCACCAGCGGCAGCCCGCGCCCGTCTACGAGCTGATGGATCTTCGTCGACAAACCGCCCCGCGACCGGCCTATTCCATGATCAGGCGGCTCGGGCGTGCTCCGATTCTTGTAGTTCGATGAAGCCCCCCGTGAGGCGCGTCACGTTCGTTGCATGCTGATGCGCCCGAGTGATCGTGGAGTCCACCGACAATGACCAGTCGACCTGGCCGACCGCGTCAGCCTTCGCCGTCAAGGCAGCCAGCACCCGATCCCACGTGCCTTCGCCAGCCATCCGGTGGTGCCACGCCCACACGGTCTGCCACGCACCGAACGTCGCGGGCAGATCCCGCCACGCAATCCCTGTCCGATACCGGTAGACGATGCCCTCGACCATCGACCTGGCGTCAGCGAACGGGCGCCCCTTGCGCCCCGTCGGCCCCGGCAAAAACCCGCCGATCAAATCCCACTGAGCATCCGACAACAACGCGAAACGTGACATGACGCAACGATCCCAGCCGCCACACCAAACCAATTGCAAGACACACCCTAGCCGTCTGCGCTTAGCCGCGAAACACTCGAACATATCTTCGAACATTGCTACGCTCGGGTAATGAGCATTGCATTTCAGGCCTCGCTGTTTGACGACATACTCTCCGAGCCCGAATTGCGCCCACTCGGCCTGATGGTTGAGCGCATCCCGCTCGATGCGGGTGCCTGGGTCGATATCAGGCCGGGATGGCTGTCGAATTCCGACGCGCTCTTCGAGCGGTTGGCGGTGGATGTTCCGTGGCGGGCAGACACCCGCGAGATGTACGACAAGGTGGTGGCCGTGCCCCGGCTGGTGTCGTGGTTCGGTGCCGGTTCGCGCCTACCCGACCCGGTGCTGAGCGCCGCCGGCCGTGCGCTCAACGACCACTACGGTCGCCCGCCCGGCCAGGTCTTCGAGACCGCAGGCCTGTGCTTTTACCGCACCGGCGACGACAGCGTGGCGTGGCACGGTGACCGCGTGGGCCGCACCATCGAGCGAGACACGATGGTGGCCATTCTTTCGGTCGGCGCCCAGCGCACGCTGTCGGTGCGCCCCAAGGGCGGCGGCCCGACCATGAAGTTTCCGGTGGGCCACGGCGACCTGATCGTGATGGGCGGCTCGTGCCAGCGCACCTACGAGCACGCCATCTTGAAAACGAAACAGGCGGTCGGCCCCCGGATCAGCATCCAATTTCGGCCGGCCTGGCCTCGTTAGAGATCTGTCCAACCTGCACAGCCGCCGCGCTGAGAGCTCGGTCACCTAGGCTTCACCCTGTTCGGCCGCCGCATCCACCTCTGCGAGCAATGTCGCTGTTCGTTCGTCAATCACGAGGTGCGTGATCACGCCTGCGCGTAACGCCGCTAGCAGCGGCAACACCTTGCTGTCACCGGCGACGGCGCATACCCGGCGGGGGAGCCGGCGCAGTTCCGCGGGGGTAGGGCCCGTTGCACGTTCGTTCAGCGACAAGTCTTCATACGTGCCGTCGGCGCGCAGGAACACCGTGCAGACGTCCCCCACGATCCCTTCGACGCCGAGCATATCGATGTCATCCTTCTCGAGGTAGCCGGCTGAATAGACGTGACTTGGCACCTCGCCGGCGACGGCGCCGATCGAAAATAGGGCGATATCGACGCGGCGTTGCACATCGAGCACTCGAGCGATCGAGCGCTCCCGCCACATTGCGCGCCGGGTTTCGGCGTAATCGAAGAAGGCGGGAACCGGGAACAGGATCACTGTGGCATCGAATGCTTCGGCAAATCGTGAGATCAGGTTGCCCACATATTCGGCGCCTGACGTGCGGTTGTTGGCCGCGCCATTGAGTTGCACGATTGTGCTTCCGCGGGTCGGCTTCTTGCCCAGATGTTTCGCGATCGCCGCCAGCGTGGTGCCCCAGGCAACTCCAAGTATCATGTCCGAATCGAAAAACCCGGTGACCATTCGGGCGGTCGCTAGGGCAACCTGTTCGAGGCGTTCGGGCACGGAGGCGGAGTCGGCGACCGGCACGACATAGACCTCGACGCCGAAGGTTGCGGAAATATACCTGCTCACTCCAGGCGCTCGGCTGGGTGTGGGGCGCAGCGTGATCTCCACCAGGCCGGTCGCTCGCGCCTCTTTGAGCAGGCGTGACACGCTTGACCGCGACATATGAAGGTGACTCGCTATCGTCTCCATCTTGACGTCCTGCAGGTAATACATCGATGACGCAGCCAGCAGGCTCTCTTCGCGGTCCATCGTGCCCCTCTGCACATATGTGCACATTGCCTGCTCAGGTTGCCACCGCAGTGTTTCATCGTAATACGCTGCAACCCATGACCGACAGCATCCTCACCGTGGCTACTCGAGAGAGCGCGATCGGGCGACTGACAGCGAGCGTCAGGCCCGGCGAAGCGCTTGACATTCTGGTCATCGGCGGCGGCGTCACGGGGGCAGGGATCGCCCTTGATGCCGCCAGTCGAGGCATGTCCGTGGCCGTGGTCGAGGCGCAGGACTGGTCGGCCGGCACCTCGAGCCGCTCCAGCAAACTCGTCCATGGCGGGCTGCGTTACTTGCAGATGCTCGACTTCAAACTTGTGCTCGAGGCCCTCAAAGAGCGCGACCTGCTGCTCACTGCCGTCGCCCCTCACCTCGTGCACCCGCTGCCATTTCTGTATCCGCTGCGCCATCGCGTGTGGGAGCGGGCCTTCGTAGGCGCGGGCATCCTGCTCTACGACCTGCTCGCGAGCATCCGCCGCGGAAAGCGGGCGCTGCCCTTCCACCGTCATCTCTCCCGCCGCGGGCTCACCGCGGCATTTCCTGATTTTGCACAGGATGCCGCCGTCGGTGCTGTCGAGTATTGGGATGCGAACGTCGACGACTCCCGCTTCGTGCTCACGGTCCTGCGAACGGCAGCGTCATACGGGGTGCACGCGGCCTCGCGCACCCAGGTGGTCGAGCTCACCAAAAACACCGCGGGCGCCGTGGATGGCGCCGTGCTGATGGATCTCGAGACCGGCACGCGTTTCACGGCGAAAGCCCGGACGGTCATCAGCTCCACCGGGGTCTGGACGGAGCAGTCCCAGGCCCTCGCCCACGACAACGGCGGCCTGCGGGTGCTTGCCTCGAAGGGCATTCACATCGTGGTGCCCCGCGACCGGATCAAAGGCACGCCCGGGCTGATCCTGCAGACCTCCAAGAGTGTGCTGTTCGTGATTCCCTGGTCGCGATACTGGGTCATCGGCACCACAGACACGCCGTGGCACGAAGAGCTCATGAACCCGGTAGCCACCGCGGCCGACATCGACTACGTGATCGCCGAGGCAAACAAGGTGCTCGTGCATCCGATTGGCCACGCCGATATCGTCGGCACTTGGGCGGGGCTTCGCCCGCTGCTGCAGCCGGGGACGAAAGACGGCACGCAGTCAGCGAAGGTGTCGCGGGAGCACACCGTGGCCTCCCCCGTCCCCGGCCTGGTCGCGATCGCTGGCGGCAAGTTCACCACCTACCGGATCATGGCGCGCGACGCCGTCGACTTTGCCCTGGGGAAGGCGGGTGCCGCCAAGCGGCCGTCGGTGACCATCTCAATCCCGCTGGTCGGAGCTGATGGCCTCGCCGCCGCGCGAGCCGAACTGGCCTCGATAGTCGACGGCTTTGGTTGGGATGGGGCCACCACCGACCACCTGCTGCACCGCTACGGCGCCAACATCCGTGAGATAGCAGACATCGCCACCGCCGAGCCGGGCATGGCTAAGCCGCTCGAACACGCTCCGGCCTATCTCCGCGCGGAGATCGTCTACGCGATCACCCACGAAGGTGCGCTTCATCTCGACGACCTCATGATGCGCCGCACACGCATGGTCTACGAGTACCTCAACGAGGCAATGGCTGCCCTCCCGGAGGTCAGCGCGATCGCCCAGGCCACCCTCGGCTGGTCAGACAAGCAGGCGGCCCACGAGGTTGCCGTCTACCGGCAGCGGGCCGCAGCGGACGCGGATGCGGCCCGGCAGCCTGACGACGTGGACGCAGCTCGCGCCCGCGAGAAGGCGGGAGATATCGTCCCGATGATCGATCTCGCATCCCGCGAGTAACGAAGACCATGGGCTGGGTGGATGAGGGCATGGAGACCCGAGCTATCCGTACGCCATGACGAGCGCGGCATCCGCGTCTCGTGCAATAAACCGATACCCACACAAAGGAGTAGGGAATCAATGAAACCCCCAATGGTGAAGCAAAATGGCTTCTGGCTGGCACTGTCACTGGTGCTGGTCGTGTTGTCGTCGATCGTGGCATCCGCCGTGCAAACGTCCGGGTACACGATCACCGTGAAAGACATGAGCTGGGAGACATCGTCAGGCGAATCCATGAGCGCACTGCTCTACAAGCCGAATGGTGTCTCTGCCGACCATAAGGCGCCGGCGATCATCGTCGCCCACGGCTGGTGGAACAACAAGGAGATGCAGGATGCCAACTACGTCGAGCTTGCTCGTCGTGGCTACGTCGTGATCTCTATCGACATGTACGGGCACGGCGACTCCGACTATCTGACGAACTCAGACGTTACGCTCGGCGGCACCGGCATGTACGACGCGGTGAAGCTCGCGGCTGCCCTGCCCTACGTCGACACGGCGAAGATCGGTATCTCGGGCCACTCTAACGGAGCCCGTGCGGCGAACTTCACGGTCGCGCTCGACAACGCCACCGCGAAGCAACTCGTTGCTGCCGTCTTCCTTGTCGACAACGACCCGGTGTACACGGATGCTGCGAACAAGAACAAGTACTTCAACATGTACGGTTCCCGTGACACGGGCCTGGTCGCCGACCAGTACGACGAGTTCTTCTTCCGCAGTTACAGCGCACAGGGCGTTCCCCTGACCCCCCCGCGTGACTACATCGGCACCCCGAACGCGCAGTCGTTCCTGCACTACGGCGCAGATCCCACAAAGATCACCGACGCCCGCGATGCCGGCACCTTCTACACCGACGGAGGTTCGATCCGCGTGGTCTACACGCCCGCGCAGACCCACCCGTGGGGCACGATCTCGAAGGGCACCGTCGCTGACCAGGTCGACTTCTGGCAAAAGGCGTTCGGGGCTCCGACCCCCATCGAGTCCGGAACGCAGATCTGGCAGGTCAAGGAAGCCTTTACCGCTCTCGGCCTGATCGGCTTCGCGATCTTCCTGCTCGCGTTCGCTCGTTCGCTGCTGGGTACCCGCGCATTCGCCGGCCTCAAACTCGAGAGCCCCTTGACGGTATCGGCGAACAGTCGCAAGGGTCTGGCGTGGTTCTGGGCAGCGATGGTGGTCTCGGCACTTGTCTCGGGCATCTCCTACGTGATCATGAGCCAGACGCCCTGGATCCAGGGCATCGCCTTTAACATCACCCCGACGATCTTCACGCAGGGCGCGGTTTTCTTCATCGCCCTCTGGGCGGCGATCAACGGCGTGGCCGCGATAGTGGTCATGACGATCTCGTACCTGCTGTTCGGGCGTAAGAACGGGCTGAACCTGCGTACCTTGGGCCTGCTGCCCGGCTGGAAGAAGTTCTTCCACGGCATCGGGCTCGGCGCCCTGACCGTCGCAGCCGCGTACGGCATCGTGTTCTTCTTCAGCTGGCTGCTCCACACCGACTTCCGGTTCTGGGTCATTGCCGTCAAAGACTTCGGCCCAGACAAGCTGTGGATCGCACTGCTCTATGTGCCGTTCTTCCTCGTCTATTTCCTGGCCAACTCGGTGGCGATCAACGTCTTCAATCACTTCACCCTCCGGGGTAAGGAGTGGCTGAACACGCTCGTCCTGGCGATCGTCAACGCGCTGGCACCGATCGTGCTCGTGGTCGTTCAGTACGTGACGTTCTTCATCACGGGCAACCCGATCCCGGGCTTCGGCGGCATCTTCAGCATTTGGTTGTTCCCGGTGATCATCATCCTTGCAGGGGCGGCGGTGCTGTCACGCAAGCTCTACCGTGTGACGGGTAACCCGTACATTGGGGGATTCATCATGGCGGCAGTTGTCACGCTGGTCGCCGTAACGAACACGCTCACCGTTAACTATTGATTTGGCGCCGGGCCCAGCCCGGCGGTGGGCAGGAAGCCCCCGGTCGCCGAGGTGACCTGGGGCTTCTTCGCGCTATCAGGAATGGGTGGCGCACCACGATTGTTGTGCACACCGATACGTTGGCAGGCATGGGGAAGGCAGTGATGGCAGAGGCAGTGATGGCAGACGCGGTACAGTTCGGGCTCGACACTTTCGGCGACGTGACGGTGGGGCTGGATGACTCGCCGGTCAGTCAGGCGCAGGTGATCCGCAATCTCGTGGCCGAGGCCGTGCTCGCCGACGATTTGGGTATCGACTTCATCGGGGTGGGGGAGCACCACCGGGTGGATTTCGCTGTCTCGAGCCCCGAGACCGTGCTGGCCGGCATCGCCACGGTGACGAAGAACATCCGCCTCGGTTCGGCTGTGACGGTGCTCAGCTCGGATGATCCGGTGCGGGTGTATCAGCGTTTCGCCACAGTCGATGCGCTCTCCAACGGTCGTGCCGAGATCATCCTCGGGCGCGGATCTTTCACCGAATCGTTCCCGCTCTTCGGGTACGACCTCACGTCATACGAAGTGCTGTTCGAGGAGAAACTCGGCCTGTTCGCCGAACTCCTCAAAGAACGGCCGGTCACCTGGCAGGGCACCCAGCGTGCATCGCTCACCGAGCAAGATGTCTACCCGCGCACCGAGGGCGGCCACCTCACCACGTGGGTCGGGGTCGGGGGCAGCCCAGAGTCGGTCGTTCGTGCCGCATCACACTCGTTTCCTCTCGTCTTGGCGATTATTGGGGGAGACCCGGCCCGCTTCGCGCCCTACGTCGATCTGTACCATCGCGCGCTCGCGCAGTTGGGCACGCCCGACCTGCCGATCGCTGTGCACTCACCCGGCTTCATCGCCGACACCGATGCCGAGGCCGCGGAACAGTACTTCGCGCACCACAAGGCGATGCGTGATCGGATCGGCGCCGAACGCGGGTGGGCGCCCTCCACGCGCGCCGAGTATGAGAACGAAATTAGTCACGGTTCGCTCTATCTGGGCTCGCCCGAAACGGTGGCCCGCAAGCTCGCAAAGACGATAAGAACTCTGGGAATACAGCGTTTTGACCTGAAATACAGCGCCGGAACGCTTCCGCATGAGCTGATGATGCACTCCATCGAGCTGTACGGATCGCGCGTCATCCCGCTGGTGAGGGATCTTTTGCGCTGACTTTGAAGTGTCCGCCATGTAGCGGACAAAAAAGGGGTACAGAAAGCGTCACGATATATCAATTGACCCCTATACTGTGGACATCGGGAACGCCTAGTCGGACCCAACGCCACTATCTGTGGCTGCATGTACCAAGAAGGTTCCCATGGTTGCCGTGACCTCCGCCTCCGCGCGCAAGCCCTTGCTCTCTCGCACCGCGATCAAGCTCACGGCAGCGGTCGTCACTCTGGGCCTGCTGATCGCTGCCGGTCCGGCCTTCCCGGCGACGCGCGCAGCGGCAGACCCCTCAAACCAAACGGGAGTACCGCTCGGCGCTGCCGCAACGTATTCGGTGCTCGCGGCATCCACGTCCACCAATGCCGGTACGGCAGTCGGCGCAACGCCCACCCACCTCACGGGTGACCTCGGGGTGTTCCCGGGCACTGCCCTTACCGGCTTTGCGCGGGTCGACTCTGGCCCCGGGATCGTGGATGGGGCTATTGATCCCGGCACGGCCCGCGCGAGCACCGCGCAGTCAGCGGCAACCGCGGCATACAACGACGCGAGGAGTCGCCGCAGCACGTCACTCAGCGGCAGCACCTTCCAGCTCGGCGGCCAGAATTACGGCCCCGGCGTCTACACGGCGGGCAGTTCCCTCGATATCACGGGGACGGTGACGCTCGACGGTGGCGGCGACCCGAATTCCGTATTCATCTTCAACGCGGGCACAACGTTGGTTACGGCGGCCGGAAGCCCCAGCATCGCGGCCAGCACCGTACTTCTAAAAAACGGAGCCCAAGCCGCAAACGTGTTCTGGGTGGTTGGCAGTTCGGCGACCCTCGGAACCTGGTCGTACTTCAGCGGCACGATTCTTGCGCTGACCTCAATTACCGCAACCACCGGCGCCTCAATTGATGGTCGACTCATCGCCCTCAATGGTGCAGTGACGCTTGACACCAACAACATCTCGACCGCGGCAGCAGACACTGCGCCGATCGTGGCCTTCACCTCGCCGACACTGACGAAAAACAAGCAGCCGACAATCACCGGCACCTCGGATAAGGTCGGCGCACGGGTGGCTGTCTGGATTGACGGCAACCTCGTATCACCCTCGATCACGGTGGATTCGAACGGCAAATGGTCGCAGCCGACGACCACAAACCTGACAGACGGCACGCACACCGTAACCGTGACGGTGACGGATGCCGCGGGACTCTCTACGACCATCACCCAGATGCTGACCGTTGACACAATTCCCCCGACGTTGACGATCACGGGTGGTTCGGCGGTCTCGACGAATAAGACGACGCCGACGATTACGGGCTTGTCTGATGCTGAGGGTCGCACCGTGACGGTGACGGTTGGCGGCGAGACTCGCACTGCTGTGGTCACGAATGGCGCGTGGAGTGTGACGCTGCAGACTGT
>JANXTJ010000083.1 GCA_025352485.1 Salinibacterium sp. | reverse complement strand
TAGTTGGTGCCGATGCGGTAGCGCTGCGCATCCGCATAGGAGAAGACGCGCGCCATGAGCATCTTGTCCGGGCTGATATCGATCCCGGGCACGGTGTTAGAGGGAGCGAAAGCGGCCTGCTCAATCTCGGCGAAGAAGTTCTGCGGATTGCGGTTGAGCGTGTAGTGGCCGACCTTGACCAGCGGGTAGTCGGCGTGCGGCCAGACCTTCGTGATGTCGAAAGGGTTAAACCGGTAGGTCTTCGCGTCGTCGTAGGGCATGATCTGCACGAAGACGTCCCAGGTCGGGAACTCGCCGCGCTCGATCGCGTCGTGCAGGTCGCGACGGTAGTAGTCCGCGTCGGAGCCGGCGAGTTTCTCGGCTTCGGCCGGGCTGAGGCGCTCGACGCCCTGGCGGGACTTGAAGTGGTACTGCACCCAGTGCCGCTCGCCGGCGGCATTGATCCACTGGTAGGTGTGCGAACCGTAGCCATTGAGGTGGCGCCACGACCGGGAGAGACCACGGTCGCCCATCAGGTAGGTGACCTGGTGGGCAGATTCCGGTGAGAGAGTCCAGAAGTCCCACTGCATGTCGGCATTGCGCAGGCCCGAGCCGGCGAGGCGCTTCTGCGAGTGGATGAAGTCGGGGAACTTCATGCCATCACGGATGAAAAACACCGGGGTGTTGTTGCCGACGATGTCGTAGTTACCCTCGGTCGTGTAGAAACGCAATGCGTAGCCGCGCACGTCACGCCAGGTGTCGGGCGAGCCCTGCTCACCGGCGACCGACGAGAAGCGCAGCAGCATCTCGGACGTGGCGCCCGGCTGGAACACCGCAGCGCGCGTGTACTGCGACACGTCTTCGGTGACCTCAAACTCACCGAAAGCTCCGCCGCCTTTGGCATGGGGGTTGCGCTCCGGCACGCGCTCGCGGTTGAACGAAGCAAGTTTCTCGACGAGGGCGCGGTCGTGCAGCGCCGTGATGCCGTCGGGACCGCTGGTGAGCGAGTGCGCATCACTAGCGAGGGGCGCGCCGCTCTGGGTGGTGGTGAAGTTGTCGGTCATGCTGTCGTCCTATCTTTTTCATTGCGGCTGATGGTGATCGGCGGGTGGGGTGCGCAGCCGTTGCACACGCCCCAAAAAGTGACCTCTGCCGAGAAAATCGTGAATCCCGCGGCGTCAGCGGGGTGCAGGCACGGTGCCTGCCCCACGACGCAGTCGATGTCCGCCACGGCGGAACACGACGTGCAGACGACGTGGTGATGGTTGTCGTTGGTCCGGCGCTCATAGCGCGCCGCGGAGCCTGCCGGCTCGATCCGGCGGATGACGCCTGCCACGGTGAGGCTGCCGAGCATGTTGTGCACCGACTGCAGCGAGGTGCGGTAGTCCTCGGCACGCAACGCGCCGTGCAGGGTTGCGGCGTCGCTGTGCGGCATCCGAGAAAGCATCCGAAGCACCCGCAGTCGACCCTCAGTAACCCGCAGGCCCGATAGGCGCAGTTGCTCTTCGATGGCCACGGACATGACACCAGCCTACCGTTATCGTGAACGATTCAAAATAACACGCGGCGGATTACGGCTCGGGTCGAGGTTCCTCCGCCCGCGGGTCGGGGAGTTGCTCGCTCGGCAGCACCTTCATCCGGGTGATCGGCGAGAACAGCACGAACGCCGAGGCGAGCAGGGTGCCGGCCGCCCCGATCCACATCGTCGGGATCACCCCAATGGCCGTGCCGAGAATTCCGGATGCGATGCTCGCGATCGGCATGACGCCCCACACCACGAAACGAATCGACGCGTTCATGCGCCCGAGCAACCGCGGCGGGGTGAGCCGCTGGCGCATCGTGACCTGGGTAATGTTGTAGATGAGTACGAGGAATGACTGCAGCAGCACGCCACCGATCAGGATCGGGATGGCGAAAGTCGGGAACGTTCCGGCCAGTGGCAGCGAGGCGGATGCCACACCGAGCGCCACGGCAGACAGCGACACCGCCGTCCCCTCGCCGATTCGCTTCGTGATCCATGGGGTGGCGAGCGCCCCCAGCAACCCACCGACCGAACCCAGCCCAAAGATAATCCCCAGGGCGGCGGGGCTCAGCCCGAGGATGCGAAGAATGAGAATCGTCTCGAGTGTCATCGCGAGCGCACCGAAGAAGTTGCCGACGCCCGTGGTCGCGGTGATCCTGCGCAGGATCGGATGCGCGAAAACGAAGCGCAGGCCCTCGGCGATTTCCTGGGGCAGGCTCTCCCTCGCAGCCGGGCCCGCCAGCTTCTCGCTATCTTTCGTTCGCCAGATGGCAAATGCCGAGAACACATACGAAATGCCGTCAACGAGCAGCAGGACGGGGGCGCTGACGATCGCCAGCAGCGCCCCGGCGAGCCCGGGGCCGCCGATCCTCGCGACCTGATCGGTCGCTTCGAGCTTTGAATTAGCGTCAGTGATCTGCGCGCCGGGAAGGAGTACGGGGATGTAGCTCTGATACGAGACGTCGAAGAATACAGTGGCGACGCCCACTGTCGCTCCGACGATGTAAAGCTGCCAAATCTCGAGCACGCCCGCACCCCACAACACTGGGATCGTGGCGAGCACGACCGCGCGCACGAGATCGGCCGCGATCATCACCCTGCGTTTCAGTAGACGGTCGATCCAGGCACCGGCGGGAAGGCCGACGACGAGGAACGCTGCGGTCTCGGCGGCGTTGAGAAGGCCGACCTGAAATTCGGTTGCCCCGAGCAGGCTGACTGCAAGCACGGGAATGGCGAGATTGGTGAACTGCGCGCCAAGCTGGCTGATGCTCTGGCCGCCCCACAACCAGAGGAAGCTGCGGTTGCGCAGCAGCGGGGCCGCGGCGTCGATCGGCGCCGTGGGTGGCTGCGTCATCCCGCCACCAACTGCGTGGCACCCGCCTCGAACTCGTCGAGATCACCCGTTTCGCCGGCCCGCGCCGCGCGGCCGCCGAGCACCCACTGGTATGCCAGAAAACCGGCGAGCGCCACCGACCCGATGCCGATCTTCACCGGCCACGGCCAGGACTGCCGCGTGACAAAGCCTTCGATGAACCCCGACACCAGGAGGGCGAGAATCAGACCGACGACGATGGTGAACAGGGCGCGGCCTTCCTCGGCGAGCGCCCCGGCCCTCGTGCGCGCGCCCGGCGAGATCCACGACCAGAAAATCCGCATCCCGGCGGCGCCCGCCACAAATATCGAGTACAGCTCAAGCTGGCCGTGCGGGGCGATGTAGAGGAAAAACTGGTCAAGCTGGCCGAAATGGTTGAGGATCGCCGCCACGTAACCCAAGTTTTGGGCATTGGTAAACAGCAGGTACGCGGGGTAAAGCCCGGTGATGCCGAAGGCGATGCACTGCGCCGCGAGCAGCGCGTTGTTCGTCCACACCACGCTCGTAAATGACGATTCGGAGAAGGTGGAGTAGTAACTCACGAACTGCTTCGTGTAGGCCTGCAGGTCGGCTTCGGAGCCGAGGCTTGCCAGCACGGCCGGGTTGGCAGTGGCCCACCAGCCGTACAGAAAAGCGATGAGAGCGGTCGCGCCAGCGATGACGAGGCACAGCACCCTGACCCGGTAGAGCGCCGCGGGCAGTTGCGCGACGAAAAAACGCGGCACCTGCCGCAAGACATTCGCGGGTGCCCCTGTAAACCGCAATCGTGCCCGGCTCAGCCACAGCGACAGGCGGTCGCCCTGCACCGACTGCCCCGCGCTGGTGCGAATCGCCGACAGCTGGCTTGCGCCCGACTGGTAGCGGTCGATGAGTTCGTCGGCCTCGCTGCCGCTGAATTGACGCTGCGCGCCGAGGCGAGCAAGGCGATCCCACTCCTCGCCGTTGGCGGCGGAATACGCGTTCAGATCCATCGCGACTTTTCCTCTGTTGAGTAGGTCAATCTGCTTAAATAATGGCATGGCGACAGACCGAGGGGCCCTCGAGCACGAGGAAGACGCCGATCAGCTCATCACCGGCGAGGCGGTCGCGCTCGATCTGCGGCCGGCGAGCTTCGTGCTGCGAGCGGCCGGCACGATCATCGATGCCCTCGTCTACGGCGGCGCCTACATCACGATCGTGCTCGTCATGATCAACCTCGCCGATCAGCTGGGCCTCGACGACGCGCTGCAGAAGGCCATCGGGGTCGTCGGATTCGTGCTGTGTCTAGTGATCGCCCCGACCACCGTCGAGACCATGACGCACGGCAAATCGCTGGGCAAGCTCGCGATCGGGGCTCGGATCGTGCGCGATGACGGTGGCGCCATCGGGTTGCGGCACGCGTTCATCAGGGCGCTGATCGGCCTGCTCGAGATCTACTCCACGGCCGGGGGGCTGGCCGCGATCGTCGCTCTGCTCAACAGCAAGGCGAAACGCCTCGGTGACCTCGTCGCCGGAACCTACAGCCAGAACGAGCGCGTTTCGCGGATCACCACGCAAATCTTCGGCGTGCCCGTGCAGCTTCAGGAGTGGGCGTTGACCGCCGACGTCGCCCGGCTGCCAGACCCGCTGGCCCGGCGGGTGGCGCAGTTCCTCGGGCAGGCCGGCGGCTTCACGGCGATCACGCGTGACCGCCTCAGCCGTAGCCTCGCGAACGAAGTATCCCGCTACGTCTCCCCCGTGCCCGCGGCCGACGCCGAACTCTTTCTCGCCGCGGTCGCGGCGCTACGCCGTGACCGCGAGGCGGCTGCGCTGCAACTCGAACGCGACAGCCTCGACCGGCTCGCCCCCGTGCTCAACGGGATGCCGCGGGGATTCCCCGACCGCGGCTAGCGCGCTCGGCTCGGCCGCGGCCCGGCCGAAGCGCTAGTACCGGTAGTGCTCGACCTTATAGGGGCCGTCGACCGGCACGCCGATGTAGGCGGCCTGGCTGGCGGTCAGGGTCGTGAGCTGAACCCCCAAAGCGGCCAGGTGCAGCCGTGCCACCTTCTCGTCGAGGTGTTTGGGCAGCACGTAAACCTGGTGCCCATACTGGCCGCCGTCGTTGTTGGCCCACAGCTCAATCTGGGCGAGCACCTGGTTCGAGAACGAGTTACTCATCACGAATGACGGATGCCCGGTCGCGTTGCCGAGATTCATCAGTCGACCCTCGGAGAGCACCAGGACGCTTCGGCCGGAGGGCAGGCGCCACTCGTGCACCTGCGGCTTGATCTCGACCTTCACCGCACCGGCAAGCGCCTCGAGGCCGGCCATGTCGATCTCGTTGTCAAAGTGGCCCACATTGGCCACGATCGCGAGATGCTTCATCCCGAGCAGGTGTTCGACCCTGATGACGGCCTCGTTGCCCGTGCCCGTGACGAAGATGTCGACGTCGGCGAGTGCCTTCTCGATCGTCGTGACCTGGAAGCCATCCATCGCCGCCTGCAGTGCATTGATCGGGTCGATCTCGCTCACGATCACCCGCGCGCCCTGGCCGCGCAGAGCTTCTGCCGCGCCCTTGCCGACATCGCCGTAACCCGCGACGAACGCCACCTTGCCGCCGATCAGCACGTCGGTGGCGCGGTTGATGCCATCCGGCAGCGAATGGCGGATGCCGTATTTATTATCGAACTTCGATTTCGTCACAGAGTCGTTGACATTGATCGCCGGAAACAGCAGCTCGCCCGCCTTCGCGAGGTCGTACAGCCGGTGCACCCCGGTCGTGGTCTCCTCGGTGACGCCCTGGATCTCGGCGGCAATCGTAGTCCAGCGGTCGGCGCTGACGGCCAGGGATCGGCGCAGCACATCGAGGATGACCGCGTACTCCTGGCTTGCCGACGAATCAGTCTCTGGCACTACCCCTGCCAGCTCGAACTCGCGGCCCTTGTGGACGAGCAGCGTGGCATCCCCGCCGTCATCGAGGATCATGTTGGGGCCGATCGCGCCCTCGCTGCTCCAGTCGAAGATCTGCTCGGTGCACCACCAGTATTCCTCGAGGGTCTCGCCCTTCCACGCGAAGACGGGCACTCCGGCCGGCGCCTCTGCCGTGCCGGTCGGGCCGACCGCGATGGCGGCGGCCGCGTCATCCTGCGTGGAGAAGATGTTGCAACTGGCCCAGCGCACCTCGGCGCCGATCGCCACCAGCGTCTCAATGAGCACGGCAGTCTGCACGGTCATGTGCAGGGAGCCGGCGATGCGGGCGCCGGCGAGCGGGCGGGAGTCGCCGAACTCGGCGCGCAACGCCATCAGCCCCGGCATCTCGTGCTCGGCCAAACGGATCTGGTGACGACCCGCTTCGGCGAGCGAAAGGTCGGCAACCTTGAACGGGAGCAGCGTAGTGGGCAGGGCGGTCGAGACGGGGGTCATACCTCCATTGTCGCAGGTGCCATGGTGTCAAGGGGAAAGGGCTTGGCCTGATCGTCAAGCCAGCCGATGAGCGAATTCACGATGTCGAGAGTCTGGTGCCAGCCGATCACGGGAACCGAGGGCACGCCGAGCGCGAAGACCGGGTAGTCGTTGCCCGCCTCGTCGAGCCGGTCGCCGATAAACAGCAGCTCATCCACAGTGGCATCGAGCGTGACCAGCAGCTTGTTCACCCCGTAGGCCTTATCGATGCCCTTGCGGGTGATGTCGATGGAGGTCGACCCGCCACCGCGAACCTCGAGGTCGGGCAGCCTATTCGCCACATACGCGCCGAGGGATTTCTTCTTGCTGCCGTCGGCATCCCACGCCATCTTGGCATCGACGGGGGCCTGCTGGCCGAGGGCGGAGAAGGTGATCTGGCTGCCACGATCCTCGATGATGTCGCCCCACCGCCCCGGTGCCCACAGCCCCAGTTCGCGGGCGCCGGTTTCGAGGGCAGCAATGGCGCGAGCCTTCTCATCGCCGGTGAGGTCTTCGGCGTACTGCAGAGCCCAAGCCCCGC
>JANXTJ010000062.1 GCA_025352485.1 Salinibacterium sp. | reverse complement strand
GTCGGCTCGACCGACGGGCTTCCCGCCCACCTCAGTGCGCAGCTTGCCGAAGCGCAGTCCGCCTCGGCGAAGCACACCGGTCTGCACGTCAACCTCGCGATCGGCTACGGGGGCCGGCGCGAGATCGCCGATGCCATGCGCAGCATCGTGCAGAGCCACGAGAGCGGCGGCGGCACGCTCGATGCGCTCGCGGAGATCCTCACGCCGGAGCTCATCGGCGAGCACCTGTACACCGGCGGCCAGCCCGACCCCGACCTCGTCATCCGCACATCGGGGGAGCAGCGATTGAGCGACTTCATGCTGTGGCAGAGTGCCCATAGCGAGTTTTATTTCGTGGAGGCACTGGGCCCGGACCTGCGCGAAGTCGACCTGCTGCGCGCGCTGCGTGACTTTTCCCGGAGACAACGGAGGTTCGGCCAGTGACACTTTCCATCGATGAGTTCGTCGAGCGGTTCGGCGAGGACCCCGGCTACCTCGATTTCGCAAACGTCGGGCCGGTCGGCCGTGCCGCGCGCGATGAGGAAAACGCGCTGTCGAGTCTCGTGGGCAGGGCGCGCTTCGGCACCATGACGACGCTGGGTGAGCAGGATGAGCGGGTGCGTGAAGCGGTCGCCGCCATCATCCGCTTCCCCGCCGGCAGTATCGCGTTCCAGCCCAACACGAGCCAGGGGCTGATGCACGTCA
Organism: Salinibacterium sp.; assembly: GCA_025352485.1. Lineage (GTDB taxonomy): Bacteria > Actinomycetota > Actinomycetes > Actinomycetales > Microbacteriaceae > Rhodoglobus. The sequence goes on along the minus strand of JANXTJ010000062.1, from coordinate 5,905 downwards.
TGTTTGGGCTGCCTGGCGAGATCATGCTGTCGCCTGACGAGTTTCCGAGCCTCACATTTGCCGTCGCGCGAGCGGCCTCGGCGCTGACGGCCCTGCACCCGGTGTGGCTGGAGACCGATCATGGTCGGGTGACGCCGGGTAACCTACGCGCGCAACTGACGAAAACAACGACGGCGGTGGCGGTCAGCCTCGTCGACTTCCGCACCGGGCATCTCGCCGACCTCGAGGGCATCCGTCAGGTCATCGGAGATCGGCTGCTGATCGTGAATGCCGTGCAGGGCTTCGGTGTCGTCGACGCCCCGTGGGAGGTCGCCGATGTGATCGTGGCGGGTGGTCAAACTTGGGCCCGTGCCGGATGGGGCACCGGCTTTCTGGCGATGAGCGACCGCGCCCTCGAGCAGATCATCCCGGTCTTTTCTGGATTCTCGGCCACCGGTGCCGAGCACACCCCGCTCGATGGAGTTCGTGAGCCCGCCGATGGGGTTGCGGCCTTCGAGATCAGCTCGCCCGACCGGGTCGCGCAGGGCCGTTTTGCCGCCGCTCTGGAGGAGTTGGCGGATGTCGGCGTACCGGCCGTCGCCGCAAGGCTCGCCGAGAAGACATCGCGCCTGATCGATCTCGCCGACGAGTTCGGGCTCGCCGTCAGCTCGTCGCGAGACGAGTCGGAGCGCGCCGGAATCGTGGTCGTCACCCCGCCGACCGATCAGCTCACCGTGCTCACCGCATCCCTGCACAACCATGGCGTGACGACGACGGCCAGGGAGGGCTCGGTGCGCCTGAGTCCACACGTGACCACCACAGAGGAAACCTTCGCCATGCTGCGCACCAGCCTGAGTTCGTACGCGAGCGCGATAACCATCTGAGAGCTCACGATCTCTTCACCGATCGGACACACAATCTGGCGTGTCGGTAACGGAAGTGGATCGCCCAGCGCCTTAGCGTGAAAATTATCAGGCACGGCGCCTGGTCGAGGCGGCCACGCAAGTTCGTCTCGCGATATGTGCCTCACGGCATATGGGCCGTCTTCGCAGACTGGATCCGGGGGTGCGCCCTCGGGGATGGAGTGCACGTGGCCGAGCTAGCTAACCCGACATCGATGAAGTCCGAGTCGCGGGCGGGGGGTTCAGGCACCAGACAGGCCGAACGCACCTACGTCTTAGACACCTCGGTGCTTCTCTCCGATCCGCAGGCGATCTTTCGCTTCGCGGAGCATCATGTCGTGCTGCCCGTGGTCGTGATTACCGAACTAGAGGCTAAGCGCAACGACCCGGAGATCGGCTTCTTTGCCCGCAAAGCTCTGCGCAATCTCGACGAACTGCGCGTGCTGCACGAACGACTGGACTTTCCCATCGCCGTGGGCGACGGCGGCAGCCTTCGCGTCGAGCTCAACCACACGAACATGTCGGTGCTGCCGTCCGGGTTGCAGCTCGGCGACAACGATTCTCGGATCCTCGCCGTCGCGATGAACCTCGCCAACGATGGGTTGGCCGTCACGGTGGTGTCTAAGGATCTGCCGCTGCGAGTGAAGGCGGCGTCCATCGGTCTTGCCGCCGACGAGTATCGGGCCGAACTCGCCATCGACTCCGGCTGGACCGGGCAGGCCGACATTGACCTCGGCTCCGAGCAGATGGCGCAGCTCTACGACAACGAGCAGTTGCACTCGCGCGCGGTGGAAGACCTGCCCGTCAACACCGGCCTGGTCATCCACTCCGACCGGGGCTCCGCGCTGGGCCGCGTGACCGGCCGCGGGGAGATGCGTCTCGTGCGCGGTGACCGCGACATCTTCGGCCTGCACGGCCGCAGTGCCGAGCAGCGTCTGGCCATTGACCTCCTGCTCGACCCGGAGATCGGGATTGTGTCGCTCGGCGGGCGGGCGGGCACCGGTAAGTCGGCGCTGGCCCTGTGCGCTGGCCTCGAGGCCGTGCTGGAGAAACAGCAGCACCGCAAGATCATGGTCTTCCGACCGCTGTATGCGGTCGGTGGGCAAGAGCTCGGCTTCCTGCCGGGGGATGCCGCCGAGAAGATGAATCCGTGGGCGCAGGCCGTCTTCGACACCCTCGGTTCGGTGGTGTCGCAAAACGTGCTCGATGAGGTGTTGGAGCGCGGCCTCCTCGAGGTGCTGCCGCTGACCCACATCCGTGGCCGCTCGCTACACGATGCCTTCGTGATCGTCGATGAGGCGCAGTCGTTGGAGCGAAATGTGCTTCTCACCGTGTTGTCCCGCATCGGTCAGAACTCGCGCGTTGTGCTCACGCACGATGTGGCGCAGCGAGACAACCTGAGGGTCGGGCGCCATGATGGCGTAGCATCCGTCATCGAAACTCTTAAGGGTCATGCCCTCTTTGGCCACATCACGCTGATGCGGTCGGAGCGGTCGGCGATCGCGGCTCTTGTCACCGAAATGCTGGAGTCGAACGAACTAGCCTGAGAACTCACCGAGTCCGTCTGCCAGATGCCTCCGTCTGGCGGGCGAGGCCGGTGGGGCTACGCGCGTGCGGGCAGGAGAACCCGTATTGTCTACACGTGAGCTGGGTGCTGTGGGTCGTCGTGGCCACGTTGGGAGCGTTACTGCTGTGGGGGCTGTTCGCGCCGAGGAGCAATTGGCGCTCGCTCACCGGTTGGAGCGTATCCGACGCTCACCGTGACGAGCCCGGCACGGGAACGTATGCGGCGCGCCGAATAGTTTCGGCGCTCGGGGCTGCCGCCCTTGCCGTCGTGCTCGTTAGCCAGGTCTCTTCGTTCATCGCGAATCTTCCCAAGCCCCCGCCACCGCTGTCGCCCGTGGAGCTGATGTGGGGCTTCCCCGACCCGCAGGTCGTCGACAGAGTGGTCACGGCCATATCTGCCGCGCCCGCCACCCTGCCGGCCGTGCCGATTGAGGGCTATCAGGCCTTCCCCGGCACCGGCGCACCCTCCTACCTGACGCGCCTGCGGCGCTACACGCTGCGGGGCGACGTGGCTCCCGCCGGGATCATCGGCAGGGCTCCCGACGTCGGCCGGGCCGCGATCGACGGCGCTGCCCTGGTCGTCCAAGTACGCGGACCGCTCGTGTGCATGCCGCGGCAGGCGGTCGTCATCGAGTCAGAAACGAGCGTGCGGATCGGAATCTTCTACGGTCTGCCGGACTCCACCAGCGGTGCCGCCGTCGATCAGATCAGCGGCTGCCCGGCCAACTCCGCGTTCAGCCAGCCGCTGCTGATTCCGATCGTTCTCGCCAGTCCGGTCGGCGATCGCACGATCCTAGCGCTGGACGGCAGCGTCATCGATAAAGTGCGAATCCTCACGGCGGTCGGTAAGAACTAGCCGCTCGGCCGCGGCCGGCGCCCCCGCTGAGCGGGGACCTGCTCAGCCGGGGCCGCCGCGTGCGTGGCGTTCCGGCTCAGCCGGGGTGGGTCATCGACAGCACATCGAGAGCTTTGTCCAGCTGCTCAACGGTGACGTCGCCGCGCTGTACGAAACCGAGGTCGATAACCGCCTCGCGCACCGTCATCCCGGTGCTCACCGAATGTTTGGCAATCTTCGCCGCGGCGTCGTACCCGATGATCTTGTTCAGCGGGGTCACGATCGCGGGGGAGGACTCGGCCATGGCGCGCGCGCGCTCCAGGTTAGCCTCGAGCCCCGCGATGGTGGTGTCGGCGAGAAGTACCGTCGAGTTGGTGAGCAGGCGGATCGATTCCAGGATCGCCGTGCCCATCACCGGGATCGCCACGTTGAGCTCAAAGTTGCCCGACGCGCCGGCCCACGCCACGGTGCTGTCGTTGCCGATAACCCGCCAGCACACCATCAGGGTTGCCTCCGGGATCACCGGGTTGACCTTGCCCGGCATGATCGAGGAGCCGGGCTGCAGGTCAGGGATATGTAGTTCACCGAGGCCGGTGTTCGGGCCGGAGCCCATCCAGCGCAGGTCGTTGCAGATCTTGATGAGGGAAACGGCGAGCACGCGCAGCGCGCCGGATGCCTCCACCAGTGCGTCGCGGGCGCCCTGCGCCTCGAAGTGGTCGACCGCCTCAGTTATGGGCAGGCCGCTCGACTCGGCGAGGATTGCGATGACCTTTTGCGGGAATCCGACGGGGGTGTTGATGCCCGTGCCCACGGCGGTTCCGCCGAGTGGCACCTCGGCGATGCGCGGCAGCGCGCTCTGCACCCGCTCGATCGCGAGCCGGATCTGGCGGGCGTACCCACCGAATTCCTGGCCAAGGGTCACGGGCGTGGCATCCATCAGGTGGGTGCGACCTGGCTTCACCGCGGTCACCCACAGCGCAGCCTTGACCTCGAGGGCAGCGGCGAGATGCTCGAGCGCGGGGATCAGATTGTGGATGAGGTCACCGGTGACCGCGACGTGCACGGATGTCGGGAAGACGTCGTTCGACGACTGCGACATGTTCACGTGGTCGTTGGGATGCACCGCGGAGCCGAGCTTTTGCGTGGCAAGCGTGGCAAGCACCTCGTTGATGTTCATGTTCGAGCTCGTGCCGGAGCCCGTCTGGTATGTATCGATCGGAAACTGGTCGTGGTGAACGCCGGCAACAATCTCATCGGCAGCGGCGACGATTGCGCCCGCGATCGCCGCATCGAGGATCCCGATCTCCGAGTTTGCGAGCGCAGCGGCGCGCTTGATGCGAGCGAGGGCAACGATCTGGGCGGGCTCAAGGCCCTTGCCGGAGATTGGGAAGTTCTCGACGGCACGCTGGGTTTGTGCCCCGTATAGCGCGTTTCGCGGCACCCGGACCTCGCCCATGGTGTCGTGCTCAATACGGAAATCGTGCTCGGGGGTGCTCACGGCTCAGTCGTCCTTTTCTGTTCCTGATCGAGGTTAGAGTGCGCCCACGATGACATCGGGCACGGCCCGGCCCTCGAGGAGGCGGTAGTTCGCGCCGACTACGGCCAGCGTGCCGGCGGCTATCGCGTCGGTAATAAGTTCTGAGGCATCCAGCAGTTCGGCGATCGTGTCGCGAAGATGCTCTCGCCCCACCTCCTGGGAGTCGACGGCTGCGCCCGGTTCGTTCCCACCGGCGACCCGACGCACGGCTGGAATGATTTTCGAAATCAGGGTGCCGATGTGCGGGGGCAGTACGGGGGCGTCCGGGCCCCGTGAGGCAATCGCGGCGAGCACCGCCCCGCATTGGTCGTGGCCCAGAACCACAATCAGCGGCACGTTGAGCACGGCGACGGCATATTCGAGTGAACCGATCACCGATCCGGAGATGATCTGGCCGGCGTTGCGCACGACGAAGAGGTCGCCGATTCCACGGTCGAAAATGATTTCCGCGGCGAGTCGCGAGTCGCTGCAGCCGAACAGGGCCGCGTGCGGCGATTGCGCCAGCGCCAGGGCCTCGCGGCGCTCGACATCCTGGCGAGGATGCTCTGGCACCCCCTGCACGAAGCGCTCGTTGCCGAGCACCATCTCTGCCCAGGCATCCGCCGGTGTGCGCAGCGTCATCATCGACCTCCGATCTGGGCCGCGACAGCCGCGGCGAGGATCTGAAACTCGGGGGTCGGCGCCGTGCCGTGCAGGATCACCGTGCTGTTGCCAGACGTTGTCGACATCGAATAGGCGAAGTTGCCCGGGCTATTGGCTGCGCGCTGGTCGTAGATGTTCCAGGTCAACCCGTCAATGATGACCGCGCCGGTGGATCGGGCGTTCTGCAGGATTTCGGCCTGCCAGGTGGGGTTAGCGCCGATTCCCTGGTCGAGGGCGATGAACTGACGGGTGGGGGTCAGAAAGCCGACGTACCAGTCGACCACTTGCGACTTCTTGCCGAACTGCGCGTGGTTTGCCGACCATCCGTCGGGCAGGATCGGGGCGATGAGCGGCTCAGGAGTGGCGCCCTGCGCATCTGCCGCAATCGCCCGGTAGTCGATCGGCGCGATGGGAGACGACTGCGGTCGCACCACCACCACCACC
>JANXTJ010000004.1 GCA_025352485.1 Salinibacterium sp. | reverse complement strand
ACCCCGATGAGCAGCGCGATTGCGGCGAGAATCGCCGGCGCCAGAGCGGTGCGTCGGGAGCGGGTCGGATATAAGGCACTCATCGCAACGAGCCTACGTGCCGTTCGTGCAACTGCCGGCCGCGCTAGGGCGAGCCGTAGGCTGAGGCTATGTCTCTCAACCAGAATTTCTCCGGTGCGGCAGTGCTGTCGGGCCGACAGAAGCTGGAGGGTTCCGACCGGGGTCTCGATGCCCTTGTTGGCCTCGTGATCTTCTTCGCCGAGGTGCTGGTGGGGTTTCTTGCGCTGTACGCCCTCTACCAATTCGCGGTGGATGCAGGGGCCGTGGCTGCCGGTCAATTTACGGTGGGCGCAGGGGCCGCCGCCGGGGCCCTCCCGAGCACGATCGAAGTCGGCTTCGTCATTGCCGTCGCTGGCAGCATCCTCGCGGTGGGCATCAGCACTCTGGCCTACCTCGTGCGGCTCGCTCGCGCCCGCCGCAGCTGGCCCGCACCACTCTGGGGCCTTGTCTTTCTTAGCGCGGCAACGATTGTTGGCTATCTCGTGATGGCCTACTAGGCCGACCGACTATGACCACAGGCACGGCACTGGCCAACCTTCGTGAACTGATCAGGATTCCGACGGTGTCGCGGCTGGACACGGCCCAAACCCGGTGGCAGCATTTCGATGATTTCATCGCGGCGCTGGCCCGGCTCTACCCGCTGGTGCACTCCCGTCTGGAACTGACCGTGGTCGGCGGGTACACCCTGCTGTTCCGCTGGCCCGGTCGGCTGACGCACCAGTCCGCTGTACTTATGGCGCACTACGACGTCGTCGCCGCCGAAGATTCCGGCTGGGACCATCCGCCGTTCGCGGCCGACCTCACCGGCCACGGTGCAGGCGAAATCATCTGGGGGCGCGGCACGCTCGATGATAAGGGCGCACTGGTGGCGATTCTCGAGGCCGTCGAGCGGCAGTTGGCGGCGGGCATGACCCCAGAGCACGACGTTTATCTGAGCGTCGGCCACGATGAAGAGACTCTGGGCTCGGGCGCCGCGGCGGTTGTCGCGCTGCTGGGGAGCCGCGGAATCCGCCCTGCCATGGTGCTCGACGAGGGTGGCGCAATCGTTACAGGTGCCTTTCCGGGAATGACCGGCCCCGTGGCCGCCGTTGGCGTGAGCGAGAAAGGTGCGTCAATCGTGCGCCTCGTCGTCAGCCAGTCCGGCGGCCATGCCTCCACCCCGCCCGAGTTGACGGCGACGACGCGACTCGCGCGCGCCATCGTGCGCCTCGGCGCCGCCCCGTTCCCTGCCGGTTTCAACCCCGCGATGATGCAGATGTTTGCGGTGCTCGGCGGGCATGCTTTGGGCATCTTCGGCGTAGCGTTTCGTCACGCGCGAATCGTCAGGCCGCTGCTATTAGCGGCGTTCACGAGGGTCTCGAACGAGACGGCGGCGATGACCCGCACGACGGCCGCAGTAACGATGCTTGATGCCGGGCTTGCCGCGAACGCCCTCGCCGAGCGAGCGACGGCCACCATCAGCCTTCGCGTCGCGGTGGGTTCGAACGTGGCTACGGCGGTAAACCACATCCGCAGGGTCATCCGCGACGACGAGGTCGCGATCGAGATCGTCGATGCCAGCGAGCCGTCGCCGATCTCCCCGGCGACGGGCGCGGCCTGGAATCTCCTCGCCGAGACCATCGAGCGCAGCCATCCCGGCACCGTGGTTACGCCGTACGTGCAGACCGGGGCGACCGACAGCCGCCGGTTCACCGAGCTATCCGAGCACGTCTACCGGTTCACGCCCTTCGAGATGTCTCGGGACGAGCGAAATACCCTGCACGCCGTGAATGAGCGGATGCACGTGGCGACTTGGCTCCGCGGCATCGAGTTTTACGCTGACCTGATTGCCGCGCTATAGCGGCGCTAGCTCTGGTCGTCGCGCCGTAGCGGCGCTATCCCCTCCTGATGGCCTGAATCGGCCTGCTCATCGGTGGGGCCTCCTCGAGGCGCTCGAGGGCCGGCCGAAGTTCGGCTAACCAGGCCTGGTAGCCGGCATCGGTGAGGTGCAGGCGATCGTCGGAATAGGTCGGATCGATCTCGCCATCATCGAGGGCGAAAGTCGGCCAGAGATCGAGATACTGCGCGTTCACGCTCGGTGAGAACTGGCGCAGGTGACGGTTCGCGTCGGTGATATCCGCCGCGAACTCGCGGCCGCGCGGCATGATCGACTGCACGAGCATGCGGGTGCCAGGCAGTTCGCGCCGCAGGGTCACCAGCAGAAACTCGACGTTGCGCACCAGATGCTCGACCGACTGGCGGGTACCGAGATCGTTGGTGCCGATGAGCAGCGCGACGGAGGCCGGATGCGCCTGCGCTACGGCGGGAAGCCGGGCGATCAGGTCGTCGGTGGTGTCACCGCTGACCCCGAAATTGTGGGTCTCGCGATCGGGAAACCAGCCAGCCCAATCGCCGTGGTTGGTGATGCTGTCGCCCACGAACGCAATACTTTCCGGCTGGTTCATGCTTCCATAATGCGCCTATCAGCGGGGCGATGCGAGCCTCACCGTGTCGTTGCCACGTCTCCCTCCGCAGCGAGACGCGAATCGATCGCGCCGCGCGCGGGGATTGAGGGCACTGCGCCCTCACGCTCAACCGAGAGCGACGCAGCCACTACCGCGAAACGCAGCGCCCGCTCCAGTTCTTGGCCCTCGGCGATGGCCGTGGCGAATGCTCCGCAAAACGTATCGCCAGCCCCGGTGGCGTCCACCGCCGCGACCGACGGCGCGGCCACCCGCACGTCGGGCTCACCCCGGCGCTGCAGCAGCGCGCCCTCTGCCCCCAGCGTCACCACCACCACCGGCACCAGCGTGCAGAGTTCGACATTCGGCCGAGATGCCCGAAGGTGGGCGGCTTCGTGCTCGTTGACGACCAGAATATCGAGCCCAGCGAGCAGGGTATCTGGCAGGTCGCGGATGGGTGCGGCGTTGAGCAGCACCGTCGTGGAGCTCGCCGCCGCGGTCTCGACGGCCTCGATCACCGTCGCCAGCGGAACCTCGAGCTGCAGCACCAGGACGGCCGCCGCGGCGATCACGCGGCGATCGTCTGCGGTCAAATTACTCAGCAACCCATTCGCGCCGGGGTCGACAATGATCGTGTTCTCGCCGGACACGTCCACGGCGATCAGGGCGGTACCGGTCTGGCCGGCCACCGTGCGCAGCAGCGCCGTGTCGATGCCATCGGCGCCGAGCCCCTCCCGGGTGAGGGCGCCGAAGGCATCGGCGCCCACTGCGGCGATTATGGCAGTAGGGGCGCCAGCGCGCGCGGCCGCCACCGCCTGGTTTTGCCCCTTGCCGCCGCGCGCGGTGCTGGCGCCGTGCGAGAGCACGGTTTCACCCGGCGCCGGGATGCGCTGCACGCGGAACACCTGGTCGACATTGGCACTTCCGACGATGACGACTTGGCTCATTCCCGTAACGCTACCGGCTTGCGGCGACCTCCGCGGAGCGCTGCTGCATCGCCGCCGTCTGGGTGATTTTGTTGGCCATGCCGGCAAAGATGATGCCGTGAAAGGGCAGGATCGAGAACCAATAGAGCCGCCCGGCGAGACCCATCGGGAAGAAGATGGCCCGTTGGCGGTAGATCGAGCCGCCAGCAGGGTCGGCCTCGACGACCAACTCGAGCCACGCCGTGCCCGGCACCTTCATTTCGGCCCTGAGGCGCAATGAGTGGCCGCGGTCGAGACTCTCCACGCGCCAGAAGTCGAGGGCATCGCCGACGTGCAGCTGTTTCGCGTTGCGTCGGCCGCGACGCAGGCCCACTCCCCCGACCAGCTTGTCGGCCCAGCCGCGCAGCGCCCACGCCAGCGGAAAGGAGTACCAGCCGTTGGCCCCGCCGATTCCTTCCACGACCGACCACAGCTGCTCGACGGTCGCGTGGGAATGTTGCACCCTGGCGTCGGTGAAAACGGTATGACCCGCCCATTCGGGATCGCTGGGCAGCGGGTTGCTGGGGGTGCCCACGATCGTGGAATTCTGCCAGCTCGTCTCGATCTCGCCGTCGCGCACCTTCGCCAGCGCGAGCCGCACCGCCCGCCGGTAGCGGGTGAGGCCGCCGACCGGGTCGGGAATGTACTGCGCGATGTCGTGTTCGCTGGCGACGCAGTCGAACTGCAGCGATTCGATGATGGGCACAGCGAGCTGGCGTGGGATCGGCGTGACTAGGTTGACCCATTGCGATGCGAGCCACGGGGTGAGCACCGGCAGCGCGGCGATCGGCCGCTGGTGCAGCCCAGCCTCGAGCGCGTAGCCGTTCATCATCTGGCCGTAGCGCAGCACGTCCGGCCCACCAATATCGAAGGTGCGGTTCACGCTCGCCGGTAGCGTCACCGCCAGCACGAGGTAGTGCAAAACATCGCGCACCGCGATCGGCTGGATGAAATTGCGCACCCACTTGGGCGCTGGCATATAGGGCAGCACATCGGTGAGGTGCCTGATCATCTCAAACGACGCTGACCCGGATCCGATAACCACCCCCGCCTGAAATGCGACGGTTGGCACCCCCGATTCGAGCAGGATCGCGCCCACCTCGGCCCGGCTACGCAGGTGCTTCGAGAGTGTCTCCGCTGCGACATCGGGATGCAGGCCGCCAAGGTAGACGATCCGCCGCACGCCCGCGGCCTTCGCCGCCACGGCAACATTGCTGGCTGCCGCCCGCTCGGCCGTTTCGAAGTCACCGCGCGACCCCATGGCGTGCACGAGGTAATAGACGGCTTCCATTTCGGCCACCGCCCTGGTGGCGGCAGCGGCATCCGTCAGATCGCCGGTGACCACCTCGACGTCGGCGGCCCACGGCACATCCCGAAGTTTGTTGGCGTCGCGTACTAGGACGCGCACCTCGTGACCTGCTTCGATGAGACGGGGGGCCAGCCGACCACCGATATAGCCGGTGGCGCCCGTGACGAGGATGCGCATTACTTCACGCTACGCACCGCGCCGGGCGCCGCCAAGGGGTTGCGCGCGGCTCAGATCAGTGACTTGGTGTGCCAGACGGTCTTGGTCTCGGTGAAGGCGGTCAGGCGTTCGAGCGAGGGCGCTGGCACCCCCGTCTCTGGTGCGAGCACGCGCTTGAGGGTATCGGCAGCGATGATCTGCAGCCCCACCCAATCCAACGCCTGCGCACCGGCGAGATCGAGCGCGTTGACATCGGCGTGACCGGCCAGCCATGGCGCGATCTCGGCCGGCGAGCCGGTGAGAATGTTGACGACTCCGCCCGGAACATCGCTGGTCGCCAGCACCTCGGCCAGACTCACGGCGGCAAGCGGTGCCAGCTCTGAGGCCACCACCACGACGGTGTTACCGGTAAGAATCGCGGGGGCGATCACGCTCACCAGCCCGAGCAGGGAGTTGCCCTCCTGCGGGGCGATGATCGCCACCACACCGGTGGGCTCCGGGGTAGAGAGGTTGAAGTAGGGGCCGCTCACCGGGTTGCCGTTGCCGGCGACCTGCACGTACTTGTCGGCCCAGCCCGCGTACCAAACCCAGGCGTCGATGGCCATGTCGACCTGCCGGGTGGCCGCGGCCTTCGACAGACCCTCGGTGGCCAGCACCTCATCCACGAACTGATCCCGGCGCCCCTCCAGCAATTCGGCGATGCGGTACAGCACCTGGCCCCTGTTGTAGCCGGTCGCCGCCGACCAGCCAGCACAGGCTGCGCGAGCCGCCACGACCGCATCGCGGGCATCTTTCCGGCTCGCCTGTGCTGCGTTCGCGAGGAAGGCGCCCTTCTTGGTCAGAACCTCGTAGGTGCGCCCGCTCTCGCTGCGCGGAAACTTGCCACCGATGTACAGCTTGTAGGTCTTGGGCACGGCCAGTCTGGTCACTTGCGGCCTTCTTTCACTGCGCGAGTCGCGACCGGGGGCGTGGGCCAGCCCGCGGAGGCGAGGTAGGCGGCCAGCCCGTGGCGACCGCCCTCGCGGCCGTATCCGCTCTCCTTATAGCCACCGAATGGGCTCGCCGGGTCGAAGCGGTTGAACGTGTTTGCCCAGATGACTCCGGCACGAAGCTGGTCGGCCACCGCGAGAATCTTCGAGCCCTTGTCGCTCCAGATGCCGGCAGACAGCCCGTATGGCGTGTTGTTAGCTTTCGCGATCGCTTCGGCGGGGGTGCGGAAGGTCAGAACCGACAACACCGGCCCGAAGATTTCTTCGCGGGCGATCGTCGAGCTGGTCGAGACGTTATCGAAGATCGTCGGCGCGAACCAGAAGCCCTTGTCGGGGATGACGCACGGCGCCGTCCAACGCTGCGCCCCCTCCTTCTCGCCGATGTCGCTCAGCTCGCGGATGCGGTCGAGCTGCGCGCGCGAATTGATCGCCCCAATGTCGGTGTTCTTGTCTAACGGGTCGCCCAGCCGCAGCGTTGCAAGTCGCGCCTTCAGCCGGTCGACGACCTCGTCATGCACGTTCTCC
>JANXTJ010000001.1 GCA_025352485.1 Salinibacterium sp. | reverse complement strand
CAGCCATTGCCCGCACCCGGAGCATCCGCGGAATAGACCTTCACGGGGCGATCAACGCTGTTACCAGCCATCGCCACGTCGACATAGAACCCCTCGGACCACTTATCGCGGGGATGCCGACACTCGCCCAACGTAAGTGGGAGACCTGGCGCAAAAAACAACGACTTGAGCAGTCGACACCGGTGAGCTTCGCCGAGCTTCTCAAGGTGTGCTTGGTCTTCGCTGAACCTGCCCTGACGAATAGCGTGGCTTATCTGATGTGGGACCCGACCATTCAGTCCTGGGGAGAAGCCGTTGACTGACGCCGAGATCGAAGGCTTGCGCTCCAGAATCACGAGAATAGAGCGCAAGCTGGCGGAAGCTCGTAGCGAGCTCATTGAACTTGAGAGTGCAAGAGATTATTCCCTAGGGAAGATTCTGGCGGTTTTGCCTGCCCGTGCTGGTCTGTCGTCTACGGTGACGGCGACATCGTCGAGTGCCGAAAAGCTCGATCTGTTCCGCGCGCGCTTCGTTGGTAGGAATGATGTCCACGCGGTGCGATGGACCAGCGCCCGCACGGGAAAGTCGGGTTGGAGCCCCGCGGTACGCGGCGGCTTTTACACCGGATCCGAGACCGCTGCGGACTATCTGCCGCTTGAGGAACGAACCGTTGAGCGGCACCTTCGAGGCGCTTCTCAACCTGGTGGGCGCGAATTTCATGCCGGACTTTATCCGATGCTTGAGGGCGACCGGTGTCGTCTGCTGGTCTGTGATTTCGATGATGCGCAGTGGCGGCATGATGCCGCAGCATTCGTTGCGGAGTGCGAGCGCGCAGGGATCGACGTGCTCACCGAGGTGTCGCGATCCGGCGCAGGTGCGCATGTCTGGATCTTCTTCGCGGACCTTGTTCCGGCGGTGACGGCGCGCACAGCAGGGATGCGGCTTCTGCGCGGTGCCATGGCGCGCCGACCGACGATGGATTTTCAGAGTTACGATCGCTTCTTCCCGTCACAAGACACCCTGCCGGAACGATCCACTGGGCGGGCGCGCCTGGGTAATCTCATCGCGTTACCGCTGCAGGGAGACTGCCGCAGGCACGGGACGACCGTGTTCGTCGATCCCGGGAGCTGGGATCCGTATGAGGATCAGTTTGCGGCCTTGGCGATGACGATGCCCGTGCCTGTGGAACGGATTGTTGAACTCGGTTCGATGAGCCTAGCGGAGTCGCGCGTAGGGCCTGCGGAGTCGCTCGGTGCACGGCCGCGACGATCGAATATCAGGGCGGTTGCACGCACGACGGCGGGGCGAACGCTGGAATTGCGCCGCGATGCGGTTCTGCACATCCCGACGGAGTTCCTTCCGGGGATTGTGATCACCGAACTCAAACACATGGCGTCCGTGCCCAATCCGGAGTTCTACCGCAGACAGGCTCAGCGGTCCAGCACCTTCGGCACGCCGCGTCTGGTCACCAGCTTCGAACATGACGAGCACGAACTGCGCCTACCTCGGGCTCGCCGACGAAGCCGAAGTGCTCCTCGCCGACGCAGGCTTTCAGACAGCGACCAAGACAGCGACCGAGGCAGTGGCTACGGCGCAGGGGCGTCTGAAGTTGACTTTTGCGGGGCAACTCCGAGACGAGCAACTGCGCGCGGTCGATGCGCTCCTCGCGCACGACACCGGAGTGCTCGTCGCCCCTCCGGGCGCAGGCAAGACGGTCATGGCCTGCGCCCTCATCGCCGAACGCGCAACGCCAACGGCGATCCTCGTGAACCGTGCCGAACTGCTCGCCCAGTGGCGCGACCAACTCCAGCAGTTCCTCAGCCTGACCGAGAAGCAGATTGGTCAGCTCGGGGCGGGGCGACGGAAACGGCGCGGCGTCGTGGACCTGATCATGATGCAGTCCGTCGCGCATCGGAACGCGGACCCCAGCATGCTGGAGGAGTACGGGCAAATCATCATCGACGAATGCCACGCCGTCGCAGCACCAGCAACCGAAGCCGCCCTGCGCAACGTCAATGTCCGATACTGGATGGGGATGACGGCGACACCCTACCGCGCCGATCAGATGAATGGACTGATCACGATGCAGTGCGGTCCGATCCGGCACGTAGTCGACCCTACCGATCGCGCCGCTCGCGAGATGCTTGTCCATGAGACGACCTTCCGCACTGAGGAACCCGGAATCGACGGACCCTCTATTCAAGCGATCTACTCGGAACTCGCCGCCGATGCCGAGCGCAACGCAATGATTACAGGGCATGTCCGAGGAGCGGCCGACCAGGGGCGCACTTGCCTCGTACTGACGAACAGGCTCCAACACCTCGCCGTGCTCGCGGATGCGCTGGC
>JANXTJ010000293.1 GCA_025352485.1 Salinibacterium sp. | reverse complement strand
GCCCATGACCTCCATAGACCAGCAAGACGACCGGATCGGCTCGGCATCGCCCCGCCGCAGCAGCGGAGGACCGCTGGCCCGGATCCGTGGCAGCGACCTCGGCTCAGTGCCGGTTATCATCGGGCTGGTCATCATTTGCGTGGTCTTCGAGGTGCTGAACCCCACTTTTCTCTCCAGCACCAACCTGGTGAATCTGACCATGCAGTGCGCCGCCGTCGGCACGCTGTCGATCGGCATCGTTCTTGTGCTGCTGCTCGGCGAGATCGACCTCTCGGTCGGCGCGGTCAGCGGCCTGTCTTCGGCGATCCTTGCGGTGGGCTACGTGCAGCTCGGGTTGCCCCTGCCCCTGATGATTGGCGCCTCGCTCGTTACCGGCGCCCTCGTCGGGCTGCTCTTCGGGGTGCTCCGCACGCGGTTCGGGGTGCCGAGCTTTCTGATCACCCTGGCCGGGCTGCTGGGCTTCCTCGGCCTGCAACTTTTCGTGCTGGGCAAGACCGGATCGATCAACATCCCTTTCGACTCCGTGCTGGTGCAATTCGGGCAGCAGTGGTTTTTGCCAGCATGGGCCTCGTACACGCTGGTCGCCGTCTCCGCCCTGAGCTACTTCGCGAGCGAGTTCAGCCGGGCGCGGCGACGCGCGGAGGCGGGCCTGAGCTCGACGCCGATCGCGCTGATCGTGGCGCGCAGCATCGGAATACTCGCTCTGCTGGGCGTGGCCACCTGGTATTTGAACCTCGCACGCGGCGTGGGGGTCATGTTCACCGTCTTCCTGCTTCTGGTGGTGATGATGCACCTGTTCCTGACCCGCACCGCGTGGGGCAGGTCGGTGTTCGCCGTGGGAGGCAACGTCGAGGCGGCCCGGCGGGCGGGCATCCGGGTCGATCGCGTCTACATCTCGGTCTTCGTGCTGTGCTCGGCGTTCGCAGCCCTCGGTGGCCTGTTCGCCGCCGCACGGCTCGCGGCGGCCAACCAGGGCAGCGGCGGAGCCGACACCAACCTGACAGCGATCGCCGCCGCAGTCATCGGCGGCACCAGCCTCTTCGGCGGCCGCGGGTCGGCTTACTCTGCGGTGCTGGGCATCCTGGTGATCATGTCGATCACCTCCGGCCTGACCCTCATGAACCTCGACTCGTCGGTGCGGTACATGATTACCGGCCTCGTGCTGCTGCTCGCCGTGATCGTCGACTCTCTCTCCCGGCGGTCGCGCGCCGCCTCAGGGCGGGCCTAGTAACTCGTCAGGCCGGGCTATCGCAGAGGGCCCGGGACGCAGAATGGCCCGGCCGCACATGCGACCGGGCCCGCCCTGCATCCAAGTGCTCAGCGACCGCCCGCGCGACGCTTGTTGAACACGTCGAAGGCGACCGCGAGAAGAAGCACGAGGCCCTTCACGGCCTGCTGCCACTCGATGCCAATGCCGATGATCGACATCCCGTTGTTGAGCACACCGATGATGAGGCCACCGATGATCGCACCGCCGATCGTTCCGACCCCGCCCTGCACCGCCGCTCCACCGATGAAGGCGGCAGAGATGGCCTCGAGCTCGAAGCCGGTACCCGCCTTCGGCCCGGCCAGGTTCAACCTGGCGGTGAAGACCAGGCCGGCCAGAGCCGCCAGCACGCCCATGTTGACGAACAGCCAGAAGTCGACCTGGCGGGTCTTAATGCCAGACAGCTCTGCGGCATGGCGGTTGCCGCCCATCGCGAAGATGTGCCGGCCGAACACGCTGCGGTTCTGCACGATCCCGTAAATCATTACCAGAACGGCGAGCACGATGAGGGTGACCGGGATGCCCTTGAAGACGGCAAGTTCGTAGGTCAAGAACCCGATCCCGAAGACCGCAATCCCGAGCTTGGCGAGGAACCAGCCGAACGGCTCGACATTCTGCCCGTAGGCCTGGCGACCGTGACGGGTACGGAATTGCTGCACGATGAGGCCGATGAGCACGATGAGGCCGATCGCCAGCGTCAGCGGGTCGATATCTGACTGTGGGCCGATCGAGATCGGAAAGTTGATGAACCCGTTGCCGATCGCCCGGTATTCCTCGGGGAACGACCCGATGTTCGTGTTGCCCAGCACCACCAACGCCAGTCCGCGGAAGATGAGCATTCCGGCGAGGGTGACGATGAACGCCGGGATGCCGACATAGGCCACCCAGAATCCCTGCCACGCGCCGACGAGGGCACCGACCGCGAGCGAGAGGATCATCGCCAGCCACCACGGCATCCCGAGGTCGACGGCAA
The DNA here is from genome assembly GCA_025352485.1 of Salinibacterium sp. GTDB lineage: Bacteria > Actinomycetota > Actinomycetes > Actinomycetales > Microbacteriaceae > Rhodoglobus. Next base: position 1,865 of record JANXTJ010000293.1, on the reverse strand, counting down.
AGACGCCGGAGACCGCGCCGACGAAGGCGGCAACAGAACCCACCGACAGGTCGATGTGACCGGCGACGATGATGAACACCATTCCGATTGCGAGAATCAGAATGTAGCCGTTCTGCACGATCAAGTTCGACACGTTTTGCGGGCGCAGCAGGATGCCGTCGGTGAGCACCTGGAACAGCACAACCACGATGACAAGGGCAATGAAGATGCCGTTCTTGCCGAGGTCGCTGACGATGGCGGTCAGTGCGCGCGTGAAGCGGTTCACCGGCGGCTGGATGGTCTCTTCGGGGTTTGTTCGAATGTCGGTCATCAGCGTGCTTTCTCCATGGTCATGAGTTTGATGAGGGCTTCGGGGCTGGCATCCGTGGCGGGTAGCTCACCGGTGATGCGCCCTTCTGACAGGGCGTAGATGCGGTCGCAGATTCCGAGCAGTTCGGGCAGTTCTGACGAGATCACGATGACGGCTTTGCCTTCGGCCGCGAGCTTATTGATGATCGTGTAGATCTCATATTTGGCGCCGACGTCGATGCCGCGGGTCGGCTCATCGAGAATGAGCACGTCCGGCGAGGCATAAATCCACTTCGAGAGTACGACTTTCTGCTGGTTGCCGCCGGAGAGCTTGCCCGTGATCGACATGACGCTGGGCGCCTTGATGTTCATGCTCTTGCGATAGTCGTCGGTGACTTTGAACTCTTCGTTATCGTTGACGAGCCCGAAGCGGGACAGCTTCTTGAGGGACGCCACCGAGATGTTGCGCTTGATGTCTTCGATCAGGTTGAGGCCGTAATACTTGCGGTCTTCCGTGGCATAGGCGATCCCGTTGGCGACCGCTTCGGCAACCGTGCGGGTCTTGATCTCTACTCCGCGTTTAAAGACCTTCCCGGTGATCCGGGTGCCGTAACTGCGGCCAAAGAGGCTCATGGCGAACTCGGTGCGACCTGCCCCCATGAGGCCCGCTATCCCCACGATTTCGCCGGCGCGAACATTGAGGCTCACGTTGTCGACGACAACACGGGAGACGTCTAGCGGGTGGTGGGCCGTCCAGTTCTCGACCCGCAGGATCTCCTCGCCGATATGTGGGGTGTGGTCGGGGAAGCGGTGCTGCAGGTCTCGACCGACCATGTCTTTTATGATGCGGTCTTCGGTCACGTCAGCGTGGGCAATGGTCTCGATGATCTTGCCGTCGCGAATGACCGTCACGGTGTCGGCAATCTTCTTGATCTCATTCAGCTTGTGACTGATGATGATCGAGGTCACGCCTTGGCCCTTAAGGTGCTGGATCAGGTCGAGCAGATGATCGGAGTCTTCCTCGCTCAGCGCGGCCGTGGGCTCGTCGAGGATCAGAAGCTTCACCCGCTTGGAGAGGGCCTTGGCGATCTCGACGAGCTGCTGCTTGCCAACCCCAATATCGAGGATTCGGGTGGTGGGCGAGTCGCGCAGGCCAACTCTGGCGAGCAGCTTCTGCGCCTCGACGTTGGTGCGATTCCAGTCGATGAGACCAGTACGGGTGGTCACCTCGTTGTTGAGGAAGATGTTCTCTGCAATGGAGAGATAGGGGCTCAGCGCCAGTTCCTGATGGATGATGACGATGCCCTCGGCCTCGCTGTCGCGCAGGTTGTTGAACCGCACGGGCTTGCCCTCGAAGGTGATCTCACCCTCGTAGCTGCCGTGCGGGTATACCCCGGAGAGGACCTTCATGAGGGTGGACTTGCCCGCGCCGTTCTCGCCACAGATGGCGTGAATCTCGCCGCGCTTCACCTCGAGAGTGACGTCGCTGAGCGCCGTGACCCCCGGGAATGTCTTGGTGATCGACCGCATCTGCAGAATGGTGTTGCTGCTCATCGGTTTCCTGCTTTCGAGGTTGT
>JANXTJ010000307.1 GCA_025352485.1 Salinibacterium sp. | reverse complement strand
AGCACGATCTCGAGGGCACGCTTATCGACGCGGCCCTTGGAGAAGACCGTCTTGAACGCGTGTCGGTGCAGGTTGATGCCCTCGAGCATCAACACCGGGAAAAACAGGTAGCCCTGACGTTTTGCGGCCCAGCGGGTGATGCCGGTAAGGCCCTTGGCCTCTTCGGGGTGGAAGATGATGAAGTCGGTCTCGACGTCGGGGTCGCGACCCACGGTGTTTGGGTTGGCGTGATGGCGGGAGTGCTTGCTCATCCACCAGGAGTAGCTGATTCCGACGACGAGGTCGGCCATAATTCGGCCGGAGAAATCGTTGAGCTTGCCCGACTCAAACACTTGGCGGTGCGAGAGCTCGTGGGTGATGAAGGCATACTGCGTGAATAAGATGCCCAATACGGCGGCAATCAATAGCAGGTACCAGGTGTCGTGCAGGAGAGCGAATCCCACCCAGGTGCCCACCATGGCCAGCGTGAGCACGCCAAACGTGATGCCGTAGAAGGTCTTGCTGCGCCGCAGAAGGCCAGCATCCCGCACCGTGTGCAGCAGCGCCGAAAACTCAGTGAGCGGATTCGGCAGGCCGCGGTTTCCGGTCGCAATGATGCGGGACGGTTCGGCGGAAGCGGTGGCGGTCACAGGGCCTCAGTAAGGTCAAATGACTTCACAGTCACGGCGGGGAGCGGGTGCTCGAGATACGGTAAGCGTAGCGACAAAGGCTGTGAAGCCGTCGCCAATTCGTCGCCGGTTTGCCGTTAGAGCCGGCCCGGATGTGTGAGTCGCCACCATGGCCCGGGATCGGCAATTTTCCCCGAGATTTTCAAGGGCACAGAGACCGTTTGGGTGCCGGCGGTGAACACCAACATTCCGGCGGCGGAACCGTCGGTAGTGAGCCGAACCGCGTCCGGGCGCACCGCGACGGAGATCGGGGTCGACGACCAGGTGAGAACAGAAGCTGCCTGCGCGGCCACGGCGGTCGCGGCATCCCCCCACGGCGTGTCGTAGTCGGCGAAGGTATCGCCCGCTTGCACCAATGCCACCTGGTGGAAGCCCGCGGTGACCTGATCGAGCAGTGCATGCATGTCGGCGGCCACGGTCGGATGATCCGGCCCGCCGAGGGCGACGCCGACGATCACCACCACCGTGTCGCCCACGGTCTTTTTCGCTGAGAACAGCAGGCAGGCCCCCGATTCGTCGAGCGTGCCCGTTTTGATTCCGTCGACCCCGTCAACGCCGAGCAATTCGTTGCTGTTGGTGACGGTACCAATATCGGGCACGTCGAGGGTTGTCGTTGACACGATCTGGGCGACCACGGGGTTCGCGATGGCGAGTTTGGCCAGCTCGATCAGGTCGGCGACCGAGCTCGTATTCGTTGGGCTGATGCCGATCGGATCGGTGACCGTCGTGTGGCTAAGCCCGTGCTTACCCAGCCAGCCGGATGCCGCCGCAACGAATGCGGGCTGGGAACCGAATGCCCACACCGCGACAGAATCGGCATAGTTGTTCGCCGAGATCATGAGCATGACGTCGAGAATGTTGCGCTGCGAAATTTTCTGGCCGGGCTCGACCGGGCCGACCACGCCATTCTGGGCGATCTGCTCCTCGCGGAATTGCACGTCGGCAGCGCTAAAAGTGATGGAAGGGCCGGGTTCGCCAAGCGCGAGCGGTTTGGCATCCAGAACAGTGAGTGCGGTGATGACCTTGGTAATTGAGGCGATCGGTAGCGGATCGGCCGTGCCAGAGCTCGCCAACACCCCCGGATAGTCGACGGCGCCGACACCGACCGCGCCATAGCCGGGGAAGCTGAGGGCCGCCGCGGCGGTGACAGGGGCCGTGTAGGGCCGCACCTGTGCCGCCACCGAGTGCAGCGGGGCGAGCAGATTGAGCGGAAGGTAAAAGCCGGCTGCCAGAGCGAGGGCCAAGCCACCGAACACGGCAATGCGCCTGCGCCAAAATATCTGTCGTTTGGTCGGCGGCATTCGCTCATCCTAGGCGAGGTCATCGTGCGCACGTCGGGGTTGTCCTCAGGAACTCGGCGCGGGCATCCGGAGGGTGTACAGCGCAACAGCACTGGCCGAGGCCACATTGAGTGAGTCCACCCCGTGCATCATCGGGATCGTCACGACGGTGTCGGCGGCCTCGAGAGCTGCCCGACTGAGCCCGTCACCTTCGGCGCCGAGCACCAGCGCGATTCGGTCGGGGGCGGCGGCCGCGAAATCGTCGAGTGACACGGCCGACGGTGAGAGTGCGAGCGCGGCGATGTGGAAGCCGGCCTCGCGAAGCTGTGCGGCACCGAGCGGCCAGTCGGCGAGGCGCGTCCATGGCACCTGCAACACCGTGCCCATGCTCACTCGCACGCTTCTGCGGTAGAGCGGATCAGCGCAGCGCGGGGCATCCGCACTCCTCTTCTTCTGAAAGACTAAACAACGCAGTTTTCGGTTATGTTTCCGAATGCTGGCAGATCGAGAATCAAGAAGCGGGGGCGGCTAATGCACGTGGTCAGAA
>JANXTJ010000306.1 GCA_025352485.1 Salinibacterium sp. | reverse complement strand
CGTTAGCGTGCCCTCGGGTGTGCCGTCGTGTACATGTCGCGCAGGGTGTCGGCGGTCACCATCGTGTAGATCTGCGTGGTGGCCACCGACGAGTGGCCCAGCAACTCCTGCACGACCCGCACATCTGCCCCGCCCTCGAGCAGGTGGGTGGCAAAGGAGTGCCGGAAGGTGTGCGGCGAGATTTCGATGCCGAGCTTTGCCCTGTCGGCCGCCGCCCGAATGATCAACCAGGCATTTTGCCGCGACACCCGGTGGCCCCTGATCCCCAAAAACAGCGCGGGGGTGGATGTTCCCCGCAGGGAGAGCGCCGGCCGCGCCCGCACCAGATAGTTCTCAATCGCGGCCCTAGCGAAGCTGCCGACCGGCACGATGCGCTGTTTGCTGCCCTTGCCAAACAGCCGCACGATATCGCCGTCGATCATGTCGTCCACGTTGAGCGCCACGGCCTCGGATACCCGCGCGCCGGTCGCATAGAGCAGCTCCAGCAGCGCCTTATCGCGCAGCGACTGGATGTCGTCGCCATCCGTTGCCGCCAGCACCGAGGCCATCTGTTCGATCGAGATCGCCTTCGGAAGGCGCATGGTCAGCTTCGGCGGCTTTGACTGCGCCGCGACATCCACCGCCACGATTCCCTCATCGAGCAGGAAGCGGTGCCAGCCGCGCACGGACGACAGCATGCGCGTCATCGACGAGGCGGCCAGCGGGCGATCGGTGCGCAAGCGCAGTTCGCGGGCGAACGCCGAGACGTCGACGTCGGTGATGGCGCCGGGATCGGTGACGCCCCTCAGCGCAAGAAGCTCGGCATACGACGCCAGATCGCGCCGATAGGCCTGCACGGTGTTATCCGACAGTCCGCGTTCGATCGCGACGTGCCTGAGGTATCGGTCGATGGCGACCGCGAGCACGATGCTCTGCCCGGTCATCTGCCCTAGCGAGCCAGTGGATGCCACGGCCACGGCGCGTCCCCAGCGCCGAGGTTATGCCAACCGCGGGCACGCGACGCCGACGCCATGAGCGCGCCGACCATGAGGATCGAGTTCTGCAAATCGCGCGACAGCACGCTGTCGACGATGTCATCCAGCGGCACCCAGCGCACCTCGATGCCCGCCTCTTCTTCGGTGCGGGAGAAAACCTCGGGGGCCGCACTCACTCCGCGCGCGAGGAAAATGCGCACGACCTCGTTACTGCCGCCGGACGAGGTGGAGAACTCGCCAAGCAGGTGCCAGGTCTCTGCAACAAGGTCGGCTTCCTCGGCAAGCTCGCGTTGGGCCGCGAGCACCGGTGATTCGCCGACGATGTCGAGCAGGCCGGCCGGCAGTTCCCAGTCGCGCATCCTGATCGGATGCCGGTACTGCTTGATGAGCAGCACCCGGTCACGCTCGTCCATAGCGAGGATCGCTACAGCCCCGGTGTGTGACATGTATTCGCGAGAAATCTGGTCGTCGCCGAGTTGGAAACGATCCTTGACGATGTTCCAGACGTTGCCGCGATAGACCACCTCGGAGGAGAGCACGTCGGCGGCCATCGGCTCATCGGCAAGTTCCGGGGATGAGGCAGCGCCCGCCGAGGAGGGAACGTCAGGCATCGACGGGCTCCGCGACCTCGAACAGGCGGCTCGCCTGCTGCCGCTCCAGTGCCGCACCGATCAAGCCCTTAAACAGCGGGTGAGCATGGTTCGGGCGCGAACGCAGCTCGGGGTGAGCCTGCGTTCCGACGTAGAACGGATGCACCTCGCGCGGCAATTCGACGAACTCCACCAGGGTGCGGTCGGGCGAGATGCCAGAGAAGACCAGACCGGCCGCGGCGATCTGCGCGCGATAGCTGTTGTTGACCTCGTAGCGGTGCCGGTGGCGCTCGGCAATGGTCGGGCTGCCATAGAGTTCCGCCACGATCGAGCCGGGCTCGAGAGTGGCCTCGTAGAGCCCCAAACGCATGGTGCCGCCGAGGTCTCCCCCCGCAATGATGTCGACCTGCTCCGCCATTGTGGCGATCACGGGGTATTCGGTGTCCGGGTCGAATTCGCTGGATGACGCGCCAGAAAGCCCCGCGACATCCCGGGCATATTCGACCACCATGCACTGCAGGCCGAGGCATAGGCCGAGGGTCGGGATGCCGTTCTCGCGCGCAAACTTCAGCGCCCCCAGCTTGCCCTCGATGCCCCGAACTCCGAAACCGCCCGGGATGACAATGCCGTCGAGGCCAGACAGTTGCTTCGCGGCCCCCTCGGCCGTCTCACACTCGTCCGAGGCAACCCAGCGAATCTGCACCTTGGCCTGATGGGCGAACCCGCCGGCCTTGAGGGCCTCCGTCACCGAAAGGTAGGCGTCCGGCAGGTCAATGTACTTGCCGACCAGACCGATGCTCACCTCGTGTTTGGGGTCGTGCACCGTCTGCAGCAGTTCGCGCCAGCCGTCCCAGTTGACCTCCCCGGCAACAAGGCCGAGCTGTTCGATGATGTAGGAGTCCAGCCCCTGATCGTGCAGCATGGTCGGGATGTCGTAGATGCTCGGCACGTCAACCGCGTTGACGACGGCCGCCTCATCCACGTCACACATCAGGGCGATCTTGCGCTTGTTGCTCTCGGACACCGGACGGTCACTGCGCAGCACGAGCGCGTCCGGCTGGATGCCAATCGAGCGAAGGGCCGCGACCGAATGCTGGGTGGGCTTGGTCTTCTGCTCCCCCGAAGCATTCATGTACGGCACGAGCGACACGTGCACGAAGAACACGTTCTTGCGGCCGAGTTCATGTCGCACCTGGCGCGCCGATTCGATGAACGGCTGGCTTTCGATGTCGCCGACGGTGCCACCGATCTCGGTGATGATGACGTCGGGGGCCGGCTCACCGTTCGGGCCGGTCGTCGCCTGCAGCCGCATGCGGCGCTTAATCTCGTCGGTGATGTGCGGGATGACCTGCACGGTGTCGCCAAGGTATTCGCCGCGGCGCTCCCTGGCGATGACCTGCGAGTAGATCTGGCCCGTGGTCACGTTCGCGGCCTGGTTGAGGTTGATATCGAGAAACCGCTCGTAGTGGCCGATATCGAGATCGGTCTCGGCTCCGTCATCGGTGACGAAAACCTCGCCGTGCTGGAACGGGTTCATCGTGCCTGGATCGACGTTCAGGTAGGGGTCGAGTTTTTGCATGACCACACGCAACCCGCGGGCGGTCAGCAGGTTTCCGAGACTCGCGGCGGTCAGGCCCTTACCCAACGAGGAGACGACGCCCCCCGTAACAAAAATATGCTTGGTAACGGCCGTTTCAGAATTATCCACCACGGGGTTTTATCCTATGCTCCCGCCGTGGGTGATTGCCTCGACTCGCTGTCCGCCGTGCGCGAAATTCGTCAAGCGCCGAGTGTCGTCGAGCGCCGAGGGGCCGTCAGTTGTCGAGTGCTCGCGCGGTCTCGAGCAGTTCGCGCGCGTGCGCGAGGCCGCTCTCCGAATCCGGCAGGCCGGACAGCAGACGCGCCATCTCGGAGATGCGCTGGTCGCCGTGCAGCTGCTCGACGCTGGACGCCGTCACATTGCCAGCGCTGTCTTTAACCACGCGCAGGTGGTTGGTGGCAAAAGCGGCGACCTGTGCGAGATGCGTCACCACGATGACCTGTGCGGTGCGGCTGAGTCGAGCCAGTCGACGGCCGATTTCGATGGCGCTCGCGCCACCGACGCCCGCGTCAATCTCATCGAAAACGAAGGTGGGTACGCTGTCGCCACCCGCGATGACGACCTCGATCGCGAGCATGACGCGCGAGAGCTCGCCACCGGATGCCCCCTTGCCGAGCGGTCGAGCTTCGGCCCCCGAGTGCGGCTGCAACAAGAACGACACGGTGTCTTTGCCGGTGGGCGAATAGTCCGAGCGATCTTCGACCGTCACAGTTACCGTGGCGTTCGGCATGGCGAGCGCGGCCAACTCTCGGGTGACGCGCTGAGCAAGCCGACGTGCATTTGCCGTGCGGATGTCGCTGAGCCGGGCCGCAAGCTCCACCACACGCTGACGGTCACTGTCGACCTGGGCGCGGAGAGATTCGACACGGGTCGAGTCGTTCTCGAGCTCGAGTAACCGTGCACTGCCAGAGTCGAGAAAATCGATCGCGTCGTCGAGGGTGGGTCCGAAGCGCCGAATCAGGCCGGAAAGCAGCGCTCGGCGCTCCTGCACGGCTTCCAGCTCGCGGCCGCCGTCGGCGTCGAGGCTGGCCAGGTAGCTGGAGAGCTGGCCAGCCAGCTCCGCGATGGTGATAGCTGCCGCCGTGAGCCCCTCGGCGATCGGCCCGAGCGACGCGTCGTGCTCGGTGACCCGCTCCAGCTGGCGGCGCGCATGTGCGATCAGCGAGTTGACGTCGCTCGCATCATCAGGGCCCTCCGCCGCGAGGGCCTCATGCGCAATGGATGCCGCCGAGCGCAGCTCCTCGAGATTCGTCAGCCGGTCGGCGCGCGCCGTGAGGTCAGCGTCTTCGCCGCGCTGGGGCTGGATCGCCTCGATCTCCCCGATCGCGGCCCCCAGTTCCTCGCCCTCGCGCAGCCGTCGGTCGTGCTCCGCGACGAGCACATCGAGCTCGCCCTGATGCTCCTGCCACCCGCCGAAAACGGCCTGGTACTCACCGAGCAGCGCGGCGAACTCGTGCCCGGCGAACCGGTCGAGGGTCTCGCGTTGCGCCGTGGCGCTGCGCAGCCGCGCCTGATCGGACTGGCCGTGCAGCACGACCAGAAACTGTCCCAACTCACCCAAGACCGAAACCGGAGCGCTGCGGCCCCCGACCGTCGCGCGGCTGCGGCCCTCGAGCAATACCGAGCGACCGAGAATCAACTCTGAGCCGTCGAGCTCGCCACCGGCATCGTGCACCCGATCGGCAACCGCGCCGTTGGGCTCGACCTGCCAGCGCCCCTCGATCACCGCCTGATCGCTGCCGGACCGAATGATGCCACTCTCGGCTCGCTCACCCAACAGCAGCCCGAGTGCCGTGACGACCATCGTTTTGCCCGCGCCGGTCTCTCCGGTGACGGCGGTGAACCCGGGTCCGAGCGGCAGCCGTGCCTCGCCGATGACGCCCAGGTTGCGAATCGAAATTTCTTCGATCACTTGTCGCGCGCCTCATCGATCGGACCGCGCCAGCCAGACACGGGCAGGTTGAATTTATTGACCAGTCGATCGGTAAACGGGCCGGGCGAGAGCCGCGCCAGCCGCACCGGCACCGGCGAGCGCCGCACGACCACGCGAGACCCCCGAGCCAACTCGTGGGTGCGCCGGCCGTCGCACCACAGCACACCGGTGCCCTGGGTGCGATCGAGAACCTCTACGGCCAGCGCCGAATCCGGCCCGACCACCAGCGGGCGGGCAAAAAGTGCGTGCGGGCTGAGCGGCACGAGCAGCATGGCATCGAGGCTCGGCCAGACGATGGGGCCGCCGGCGGAGAAGGAATAGGCGGTCGAGCCCGTGGGAGTCGACATCACGACGCCATCGCAGCCGAAGGATGACAGTGGCCTGCCGTCGACCTCGATGACGACCTCAAGCATCCGCTCACGACTTGCCTTCTCGACGGTGGCCTCGTTAAGCGCCCACGTCTCGTAGACCACCTCGGAGTCGACCTTCACCCGCACAGACAGCGTCATTCGCTCCTCGACGAGGTAATCGCGAGCAAGAGCACGGTCGACGGTTGCGGCTAGATCTTCCCGCTCACTCTCGGCCAGAAAGCCCACGTGGCCGAGGTTCACGCCCAAAAGGGGTGCCGAGCATCCCCTGGCCAGCTCAGCCGCCCGCAGAATCGTGCCGTCGCCGCCGAGCACAATCACCAGTTCGAGGTCGCCCTGCTGCACGGTGTCGCCGAGGAGGGCAATCGGTGCCAAGTCGAGAGCCGAGGCAATAATGTGCGCGTACTCGTCTTCGCAGAGCACCGGAGTGAGCCCGGCGGCGATCAGTTGACGGCAGACGGCAATGGCCGCCTCGAGCGAATCCTGCCTGCGGGTATGAGCGACGATCAGAATATGTCGGTCGGAAGTCACTGGTTCGTCCTTCCACTCAAAGCTCTCACGCGATCGCAGAAACCTGCTTCGTCCATTCTGTCGGATTGCCGCCCGCAGTTTCGCTCAGCCAGACCAGATATTCGCGGTTTCCGGCCGTTCCCGCGATGGGGGAGGGCAAGACACCGGCGGTGCCGAGCTGCAGATCCCAGGCCGCCCACAGCACGCCGTTCACGGCATCCTCGCGCAGCCCAGCCGTGCGCACGATGCCCTCTCGGATGCCCGTGCGCCCCACCTCGAACTGCGGCTTCACCAGCACAATGTAGTCGGCCCCTCGCCCTACCGTGTGCACCAGTGCTGGCAACACGGTAGTGAGCGAGATGAACGACAGATCGGCGACCACCAGCGTCGGAATCGCGGCGATGCCGCTCTGCTCCGCAAGAATTGCCGGGGACAGGTAGCGGGCGTTCGAACCCTCGACGACCGTCACCCGGGGATCGGAGCGCAGGGCTGCGCTGAGCTGCCCGTGCCCGACATCGAGGGCAATTACCCGGCTGGCCCCGCGCTCCAGCAGCACCTGCGTGAAGCCGCCCGTCGATGCGCCCACGTCGAGGCACAGTCGGCCGGTGGGGTTCACGTCAAAGCCGTCTAAGCCAGCGATGATTTTGTGGGCCGCGCGACTCACGTTGTGGTCGGAGGCCGCGACGATGATCTCTTGCAGGTCGCGCACCAAC
>JANXTJ010000238.1 GCA_025352485.1 Salinibacterium sp. | reverse complement strand
AGAGATTGAGCAGTTGGTAGCGCGACGCGTTTGACAGGTCGGTGCTGTGGACCGCGCCTCCGGTCAGCACATAGAGCAGCCACGATTCGACGGTGCCGATGGCGATCGTGCCCTTTTCGGCCTCGAGCCTCAGCTCGGGATGGGCATCGAACAGCCAGGCGATCTTCGAGCCGAAAAAGAAAGAATGGTTCGAGAGCCCGGTGCGATCGCGGATGAGAGGGGCAAGGCCGGCGTCATCCCAGCGGCGCACGATGTTTTGGCTTTGGTTGGACATCCACATGATGCCGTTGTGTACAGGGCGCCCGGTTTCGCGCGACCAGGCAATGGCGGTCTCGCGCATGTTGGTGATGGCGATCGCGACCGGCGGGAGCTCGCTCATGGCGAGGGTGGCACGCAACACCCGCACGGTGGCATCGGCAAGGTGCTGCGGGTCGACCTCGATCGTGTCAGGCCCGGAGGTCGCCAACCCGATGGACTCGCTGGCACCGACCCGGTGCTGACCCGTTTCTGCATCAACGATGAGGCATCGAACCGACTGGGTTCCGCAATCAATTGCGACAATATGCGGCCGTGACGTCATTGGCGGCTTTCTGGTGTGGTGGGGAAAAAAACACGTTCGTGCCCCTCGCCTGCAAGGGGCACGAACGCTCTGATTCGTGCGGGTTACTCCGGGGCGGTTTCGCCCTCGTCGCCGATGTAGGCGATGATCGTTCCCGCGGTCACGGTCTGGTCGGCCTGCGCAACAATCTTGAGCAGGATGCCATCGGCAACACACTCAACATCGAGTTGGGCCTTGTCGGTTTCCACGCTCAGGAGCGGGTCGCCCATCTCGACGGTGTCGCCCTCTTTGAAGTACCACTCCTGAATGTAGGCCTCGTCGCTGGTCTGACCCAGCGCTGGCATAACAATTGCTTCCATCTGTCAGTTCTCCACTAGTTCAACACGGCGGTGATTCTGGGCAAGGACGGAGCGAAGGGCTGCTTCGATCTGTTCCTTCTGGGGCAAAACTGCTGCTTCCAGTGGGGGCGAGAACGGCATCGGAATGTCGCGGCTCGCAACCCGGCGTACCGGTGCCAACAGGTCCTCGTAGAGCTCATCGGAGATGCGCGCGCTAACCTCGGCACCCCATCCTCCCGTGAGGTGCGCCTCATGGGCAATCACCAGACGGCCGGTGCGGCGCACGCTGTCTTTCAGAGTGGTCCAGTCGAAGGGCGAAAGCCACACGGGATCGATAACTTCGATCTCGATGCCCTCGAGTGCAAACATCTCCGCCAGCTCGAGCGCCGCGTACAGTTCGGTGAAGGTGGCGATGATGGTCGCGTCCTTACCGTGACGACGAATTCGGGCTTGGCCGACCGGGAGCGCGAAGTTTTCTTCCGGCACGAAAGCCTTCGTGTCGATCGAGCCAGCCTCTTTACGCTTTGCGCCATAGAGCAGCTTGTGCTCGAAGACCAGTACAGGGTCGTCATCACGGATGGCGGCCGTCAGCGCGCCCTTCGCGGTGTACGGGTCAGAGATGCACAGCACCTTGATTCCGGGCACGTGCATGAAGAAGCTCTCCGGGCACTGAGCGTGCTGGGCGCCGCGCTGTGAAGCGCCTACCGGGCAGCGCAACACCATCGGAATGGTGAGCTTGCCGTTAGACATGTAGCGCTGCTTGGCTGCCTCGTTGACGAGCTCATCCATCGCTTCGAACACGAAGTCGGCATACTGCAGGTCGGGAACGGTGCGCAGTCCGCCGATTGCCGCGCCGATTGCCGCGCCGACGAGAGCCTTCTCGCTGATCGGGGTGTCGATGATGCGGTCGCGACCGTACTTCTCGGCGAGGCCTTGGTAGACACCGAAGGCTCCACCGAATCCGCCGGGAACGCCCACATCCTCACCGAGCAGGATGAGGGTCGGGTCGGTAGCGAGTTCGCTGTCGAGGGTCTCGCGAATGGCGTCCGCGATCGAGATCGTGCGATCTTCGGGGCCCTCCTCCAGCGGTCCGGCACCGACGACCACCTGCGGCGGGTTGCCGTAGATGATGTTGGGGGCAAGGGCCGTCTCCGGGTCGGGCCACGGCGCGTTCTGCGCGTGCTTCAGGGCCTCAGCGATGCGCTTCTTGGCGGTGGATGTGGCCTCCTTGACCTGCTCCTCTGTCGCAACCCCGTCTTCGACGAGGGCAGCTCCGTAGGTCTTGATCGGGTCTTTGGCGGCCCACTCGGCTTCTTCTTCTTTGGTGCGGTAGCCACGCGCGTCGCCGCGGCTGTGACCGACGTAGCGGTAGGTCAGGAACTCGAGGAGAACCGGTCCTTTTCCGCTGCGGGCGATGTCGAGCGCGCGCTGGGTTGCCGCGCGGACGGCGCGAACATCCATACCGTCTGCCTGCTCGGAGGGGATGCCGTACGCCTCGCCGCGCGAGGCGACGTTGACGTTGCGAGTGGTCTCATGGAACGGCGTCGATGCGCCGTACATGTTGTTCTCGCAGACGAAGATCACCGGGAGGTTGAACGCGGCCGCGTAGTTGACGCCCTCGTGGAAGGCGCCCTCGTTGGTGGCTCCGTCGCCGAAGAAGCAGACAACGACATTGTCGGTGCCCTGCTGCTTGAGCGCGGTGGCTAGCCCCGGGGCGATGGTGATGCCACCGCCGACGATGGCGATGGAGGGCAGGATGCCGATGTCGGGGTCACCGAGGTGCATCGAGCCACCACGGCCTCCCAGGCAGCCCGTTGCGCGACCGTAGATCTCCGCCATGCCGGCCGCCGGGTCGAGACCCTTGGCCAGCGCGTGGCCGTGCGGGCGGTGGGTTGAGGTGATCCAGTCTTCCTTGCGAAGGAGGGAGCAGACGCCCACGGCGACCGCCTCCTGGCCCTGCGACTGGTGCAGCGTTCCGGGGATCTCGCCCTGGAGGTAGCGCAGGTATGCGGTCTGCTCGAACTGGCGGATGAGCACCATTTCTTCGAGCAGATGCAGGCTTTCGACGACCTCGAAGTGCGGCCGGGGCGTGCTGATGGTGTCGGTCATGGTTACTTGTGTGCCATTCCGGTTGAGCCAAAGACATCCATCAGACGCTGGATCTCGCGGGTGAGCGCCATTCCCGCGCGGGTGTTGATGTCACCTTCGAAGCGCGAGCCGTACGCGAGGTTCGGGTCGAGCTCGCCCTTACCGATCTCGGCGACAAGGGCGTTGCCGAAGACGAACTTCAGCTTCGTTCCGACGTTGATCTTGGTGATGCCGGCGGCGACGGCGACGCGGGTCTGGTCGTCGGGCGTGCCGGATCCGCCGTGCAGCACGAGGGGAACGTTGACCGCTTCGCCGATTTGCTTGATGAGGTCGACCTGAACGGTCGGGATGTGGCTGCCGGTCACGAAGTGCACGTTGCCGACGGCGACGGCGAGGCAGTCGACGCCGGTCTCGCGGACGAAGAGTTCTGCGGCTTCTGGCGTGGTGTACGAGGCGCCGGACGCGTCGAAGACGCCGTCCTTGATCTCGGCGAGTGCGCCGATCTCACCCTCGACGGCAATGTCGACGGCATGGGCCGCGGTCACCAGAGCGGCGGTGTCTGCGAGCAGCTTGGCCTGATCCCAGCCCTGCGTGTGCATCATGGCCGAGTTGAATCCGACGCCGAGGCCGAGCTTGGCTTCGGCGAGGCTGTCTGACTCGTTGAAGAGCGTTGTGATCGGAACGGATGACTTCGCGGCGAGGTTTGCGCAGATGTTGCCATACAGCTCGATGCCGCCGGCCTGCAGCCACTCGTGGTTCGACGAGAGGCCGCCGATGCCGATGATGACGGGGGAGTTGCTGGCCTCAGCCGCGGCGATGGTCGCCTGCAGGCTGTAGACATCCCACGATTCGAAATAGCCGACGGCATATTTGTGGCTGGAGGCGTGGGCCAGAAGTTCGGGGAGCGGTACGAGGGGCATGAGTTTCTCCGGATTGGTGTGGTTGTCAGCAAAGGATGGTGCGGTAGTGCGGGGTGTTTCTTCGGTGACCGCTGGTGCTCAGTCGGCGTCGACTGCGACGGTCTCCCAGACGGCGGGGCGCCGCAACCGAATCCAGCTGCGGTATTCGCTCAGCTGCTCTTCGGTTTCTTCGGCGTTCCAGCCGAGTTCGTGTGCCGCGAGGGCTGCGACAGCGACGATTGAGTCGAGCCCGGCATTGTCATCCCAGGCCAGCAGCAGGCGGCGGCCGACGATGTCGGTGAGCGTGCGCGCAAACTCGGTACGGATGACGAATGCCACCTCGGCGGAGACGCTGTTCGGGTTGCCCGGCAGCGCTGCTGCGAGGGCGGGATCGGCCATGATCAGGTCTTCGATGCCGGCCACCCGCACTCCGTAGACGTCGAGCAGGCGGCGAGCCGTGTCGATCGGCAGCGTCGTGTTCTCGAAAAAGCTCTCTTCGAAGTCGGGCCACGACGTGGTGCGCGCGCCCGGCAGCCGGAGTCGACGGGTGCTGGCGTGGGCACGCAGCGAGCGACGTGATCCGGCGTTTTTGCCGCGACGCAGCTTCTCGATCTTGTTGATCGCCATCTCGCCGAGCGCGCGGTGAGTGGTGAGCTTGCCCCCGGTGACGCTGAACAGGCCTGGTATCGTCGGGTGCTCGAGCAGGTGGTGGCTTCGACTGACCTGAGCGGCCGACTTGGCTTTGGGCGTGTACGGCAGCGGGCGAATACCCGAGACGCTGTGCAGCACGTCCGTGGTGGTCAGTGCCGCCTCGGGGATGAGCTGGTTGACCTCATTCAAGAGGTAGTGGATTTCCTCATCAGACATCACGGCGTCGCCAGGATTACCGTCGTAGAAGATGTCGGTCGCGCCGATGAGGTAATTGCCGTCGGGCAGCGGCAGCACGAGAATGGCGCGACCGTCGCTGATCGCCTCGAAGTGCACGCCCGTCGAGGGTGCCCCCGCAAACGGCCCAACGGTGAAGTGCGATCCCTTCGAGCCGCCGATGAGGCGGGGGGCTTTGTTCTCCCCGAGCTCGAGCACGGTGTCGACCCACGGACCCGCGGCATTCACCACGACGGTCGCCGACTGGATCTGGGTGACGCCGGTGAGGGTGTTCAGGAGGCTGACCTCAAAGACGCCGTCCGCCTGAGCGATTGAGGTGACCGTGCAATGGTTCAGGGCGATGCCGCCGAACCCGACCACATCGATGGCCTGTTCGATGCAGAGTCGTTCGGTGTTGGCTGCCTGTGCGTCGTAGTAAAGCGTCGCGCCGGAGAGGTTCTTGTGCTGCAGCCCCGGGTAGGCCTTCTCTGCGGCGCGCTTCGAGTACAGCCGGTGGATGGGCGTGGTCTTATCGAACGACAGCACGTCGTAGAGCAGCATCCCGAGGCTCAGGATCAGCGGGTGGCGACGGTTATGGCGATAGAACGGGATGAGCAGGGGGAAGGGCTTGACCAGGTGCGGCGCGGTGTAGAGCAGGCGCTCGCGTTCTTTCAACGACTCCCGCACGAGGTGAAATTCGAGGTTCTCGAGATAGCGGATGCCACCGTGAACCAGCCGACTGGAGGTACCAGAGGTACCAGCGCCGAAGTCTTGGGAATCGACGACCATGGTGGACCAGCCGCGAACTTGCGCTTCGCGCGCGACGGCAAGACCATTGACCCCGCCACCGATAACGAGAAGATCCAGCGGGACAGTATTGGCCCAAAAATCCATCTCACATTTATGCAAGTTTTCACATATGTGATTCACATGCAATAGTATGTCCGACATGGACGGTGCTGTCAAAGGGCTGCCGTCGATCCAAATTTTTTTACCTGTTCATCCCAACGAAGGTAGGCAGCATGGCCGCGTCAAAAGAACCCCACGTCCTTACCGGCACGCCGGTTCCGCTCAAGGGAATCGCCCGCGTGGCCGCTCGGCAGATGACGTTAGCCTGGGAGGCTCCCGCTTTTCATCTCGCGGTTGAGGTCGACATGACCACGGCGTTGACCGTGAAGTCGGTACATCCTGGAGCGACCGTCACCGACCTTCTCGTCGCGGTTTGCGCGCAGGCCCTCGCCGAGCATCCGGCGCTCAATGCTCATTACTCGGCCGACGGCATCACGACCTTTGAGGAGATCAACATCGGCATCGCGGTGTCGACACCGGGTGGGCTGACGGTGCCGAACATTCATGGTGCAGGCGCGCTCGGCATCGGCGGAATCGCCGAGGTTCGTCGCGAAGTAGTCGAGCGGGCTCGCGGGCGGAAGCTCGGCATGGGCGACGTCACCGGCGGAACCTTCACCATCTCTAACCTCGGAATGTTTGGCATCGATCGCTTCGATGCAATTATCAACGTTCCCCAGGTCGCCATTCTGGCGGTCGGCACCACGAGCCAGCGCTACGTCTGGCGCAACGACAGCGCCCAGTGGCTGCCGATCGCCGAAATCACCCTGACCTGTGATCACCGTGCCGTCGATGGTGCCACCGGCGCTGCATTTCTGGCACGCGTCCGCGAGTTGCTCGAGGGGCCGATCCAAGCGGCGTGACTCGTTGCTAGGGTGTGAGGCGGAATGAGGACACTATGGCGAGGTTGAGTCAAGAACGTTTGGCGCATGTCGCTTTCCTCTATTACGTTCAGGGGATGTCGCAGGCCGATGTTGCCCGCGCGCTCAACGTGACCCGCTCCAACGTCTCGCGCATGCTCACCTCCGCTCGTGAGCAGTCGATCGTGCGATTTGAGATCACCTATCCGCTGGATCGCATCCCGCATACCGAGAAGCTGCTGCTCGCGCGATTTGCCGCAGACGGCCTGAGAGACGTCATCGTCGTCCCCAATCAGGAGGCCGGTGTCGGCGGAGAAAGTCATGCCCTACTCTCGGTGGGTCGGGCCGCCTGCGCGTGGCTTGACATCAACCTTTCCGCCGGTCAGGTGCTCGGGTTGTGCTGGGGCACCACCATCGAGTCGATGGTCGCCAGCGCACACTTTTCCCGCCACATCGATGTCGAGGTCGTTCAGATGGCGGGCGAGCTGAGCATTGACTCGCGGTTCTCCGGCCACGACTTAGTACGCAGGCTCGCCGAGAAGATTGGCGGCAGCTACCGGTACTTTAATGCGCCTGCCGCCACGCTCGACGAGGCAACCGCTGTTGCTTTGGCCAACAGTCCACTGGTCGCTCAGGCCCTTGCGGCCGCTAGGTCGTCTGACGTTGCCGTACTGGGTATCGGCGAATATGGCTCGGGCAGCTCTGACCTGTTTTTGCAGCGGGCGGGAGCATCGGCCGCGGAGATCACTGAGGCGACAGCGGCCGGGGCGGTGGGGCAGATGTCCGGCCGGTTCTACGACAGTGCGGGTCAACAGATTGACCTCTCGATCAACCGCAGGATCCTCTCTCTTGACCTGACGGAGGTTCGCACCGTGGAAACGGTCGTGGCGGTGGTCAGCGGGG
>JANXTJ010000192.1 GCA_025352485.1 Salinibacterium sp. | reverse complement strand
GATGTCGACGCCATCCGGGGTGCGCAGGGCGATCCTGCCCATCGATTGCCTCGCCAACAGTGACCAGCATTCGTCGGCGTCCAGCACATCGACATCGGGAATTTCTTCCGGCATCAGGTCACGGGGTGGATGCATGATTTTCAGCATTCCGCACGCACGCCATAAGAGAATAGGGGCGAAAGTCCCATTGTTAGCCCCCCACAGCGTTGCGCGCCTCAAGGTGGAGCACGGCAGCCTGCGTTCGGCGCTGCAGCCCGAGCTTGCTGAGTAGCCCCGAGATGTAGTTCTTGACCGTCTTTTCGGCCAGGCCGAGCCGGTGGCCGATCTCGCGGTTGGTGAGCCCTTCCGCGATCAGGGGCAGCACGTCTCGCTCCCGCGCGGTCAGCGATTGGAGGCGGGGGTCGGCGTTGTGGGTTCGGGCGATCCGTTCCACAACACGGCGATTCAGGGCGGGATCCAGCAGCGAGGCCCCGGCGGCTACTTTGCGCACCGCATCCAATAGGCCACTGCCTCTGATGTCTTTAATGACATAGCCCGCGGCACCGGCGAGCACCGCGGCATAGATCGCCTCGTCGTCGTCGTAGGCGGTGAGGATGAGACACGCGGTGTCGGGATTCTCGGAGCGCACCTGCCGACAGACGTCGATGCCGCTGCCGTCTGGCAGTCGCACATCGAGCACAGCAACATCGGGTCGAGTCGCCCTGATGCGCGCCCGCGCCTGCGCGGCCGTGGCCGCTTCCCCGATCACCTCGATGTCGCCCTCCGCGTTGAGCAGTGCACTGACACCGCGTCGAACGAGCTCATGGTCGTCCACCACAAAGACGCGAATCATCCTGTGGTCAATTCGGGATTCTCGACCGGCACCTGCCAGCTCAGTCGCGTGCCCGTTGTCGAGGAATCGAACGAGAACGTGCCGCCGCGGCGCAGAGCGCGCTGCTCGAGGTTGGCTATTCCGCTGCGCCGCATGCTTGTGCCCGACCCCCGCCCGTCATCCGCGATAGTCAATATGACGGTGGCGTCGATCACGACCAGCTCGACCGAAACGTGCTCAGCGTCGGCGTGCTTGACCGCGTTGACCAAGGCCTCTCGCGCGACCGCCACCACGTCATCGGCGAGATCGTCAACGACCACCAGATCGACGGGCCCCGAGAAACTGACACTGGGCGTACGGGCCAGGCCCTGGGCGATTTCGTTGGCCAGATCGATGACAGAATGTCGCACGGTGGAGTGGCCGTCGGTTGCCGACGCGGACAGCGCGAAAATCACGGTGCGAATCTGCTGGATGCTAGCGTCAAGGCTGGCGACAGATTGCCCGATCCGGTCGGCAACGTCGCGCTGGGTCGACGCCCCGGCGATACTGTGCAATTCGAGTCCGGTTGCGAAAAGCTGCTGGATGACGTGGTCGTGCAGGTCGCGCGCGATACGACCGCGATCCTCCAGCAACTCCACGCGCTGGCGTGCCGTGCGTGCCGCCGCCAGCTCCATGGCCACGCTCGCTTGTCCAGCGAAGTCTGCCGCCATCTCGAGGTCGCCCCGGGCGAATCGTGCGCGGCCGTCCAGCCGCGCAACCAAAAGAACTCCGCTGGCAAGCCCGGATAAGATCAGCGGCACCGCCATGGTTGGCCCGAGCGACCTCCCCGCGCTGAGGGCAACCGGTGTCCCGGAACCGTCGTCGAACTGCCGTGGTTGGCGAGCTTCGATGACGTTGGCCGCTATCGTCCCGGCGAAATCGCGCTGTTGGCCTTCAAGAATGCCTTCGTCGATCCCGCGAGCCGTGTCGATCGCCATGATCATCGAGGCATTGATGGGCCGCAACACCCAGACCACGTCGGCATCGGCGACGGCAAGCACCCTGGCGGCGAGAGTCGACAGGGTGTTGCCGGCAACGGACAGCAGCGCCGCGGTGATTTCGGCGGATGCAGCGGCCCACGCCTGCCGGCGCTGTGTTTCGGCAAAGAGCCGGGCGTTCTCGATGGCGATGCCCGCCGTCGCGGCTAGGGCGGTGACGAGCTGTTCGTCTTCGGCGCTGAACTGGCCCGACGACTGGTTGCTCAGGTAGAGATTGCCGTACACCTCATCCCTGACCCGAACCGGAACCCCCAGAAAGCTAGTCATCGGCGGGTGGTGAGCGGGAAATCCAACCGAGCGCGGGTCGGCCGCCAGCAGCGGAATCCGGATGGGGTGGGGAGTGTCGATCACCGCGCCAAGAAGCCCATGCCCCTGCGGTAGGTGCCCGATGGCGGTGACCTCTGCGGCGGTCATCCCCACGTTAATAAATTGCTCAAGCCCGCCGTCCGGCGAGACCACGCCGAGTGCCCCGTATTGTGCGCCGACCAGCTCGACGGCGGCCGCGACTATTCGTTCGAGAACGACCGGAAGGTCGAGGTGCTCGATGATCGCTTCATTCGCTTTCAGGAGAGCGCGAAGTCGACCCTGGGTGGTGAGTACATCCCGCGCGCGTGACATGAGGTCATCGAGGGCTCGATCCAGCTCACCGCGCGAGTCATCGGCGAAGGGCAGGGAGTGGTCATCGGTCATACCTACCCGTTTCCCCGGTTCGGTCAGAAAGCTGTGCCTGATTCAGGTCTCCGCATGCCGACTCTACCGCCGGGGTCGTCGATTCGGCAGCGATCTCGCGGCAAAACGACCAAAGGCACCCGCGCCAGGGCGCGACCCTATTACAGAGTCGTGAGACGTTCGAGCAGTGCGACCTTGTCGAGGCGGGAGTAGTTCGCGATGCCCAACTCCCGCGCGCGCGCACGCAGGGCCGTGACCGTCCAAGACTCATTCGGCGACAGGGTGGACACCGACCCGGCGGCACGAGCCGCGATGGCGGGCTTTCCCAGGGCGGGCTTAGCGGCCGCGGACTTTGCTGGGGTGGGCTTAGCGGGGGTGGCGGACGACGCAGCGCTGCGGGCCGGGGCGGCAGCGGGCACCTTGTCGGACTTCTTCTGCGCTTTCTTTGCCTTCTGCGCGAGGGTGCGTGCGGCCTCCTTCATTTTCTTTTGAGCCGCGCGCGCCGCCTTCTTGGCACTCTTGCGGGCAGCTTCCGCGCGCTTGGCACCCTTGTCGGCTTTCTTGTCTTTCTTATCCTTCTTGTCGGCCTTGCCGGCCTTTTTCGACGCCATGAGATCTCCCTAAGAACACAACGGACCGTCTAGTCTCGGCGTCGATCCTATGCCTCACCCCTCAGCGGCGGCCGAGAATCGGCGCCGAGTCGGCCGAATTTCCGCGTGCTGAGAGGCCCTTAGATGCGCGCGAGCCCGCCATCGGCCATGATCGTCTGCCCCGTGACGAATGCCGCGTCATCGGAGGATAGAAACGCCACTGTACCGACGATGTCTTCCACTTCGCCCGGACGTTTGATGGCCTGCTTCTGCACTACCGCCTCGAGCGCCGCCGGGGGCAGAGCCTTTGACTTCATGCCGGGGGTGGCCGTGGCCGTAGGCCCAACCGCATTGACCGTAATGCCGAAGCCCGCGAGGTCTGAAGCTAACCCTCGGGTGAACCCAATTATCCCCATCTTGCTGGCCAAGTAGGGTGTCACGCCGGGGACGGCGAGAACGATGGAGTTCGACGTGAGGTTGATGATCCGACCCCAGCCGTTCTCTTTCATCATGCCGACAACCGCCTTAGCCATCAGGAACTGAGAATCCAGGTTGAGGGTCTGCACCTTGCGCCAAAATTCATAGTCGATATCGTCGAACGCGCGGCTCGGGTAGCTTCCGGCATTGTTGATGAGGATGTCGCAGCGCCCGAACTCGCGTCGAATCTGGTCGCCCGTCGCCGCGACAGCGACGGGGTCGGTGATATCGACCGAGAGGGCGAATGCCCGCCTCCCGAGCTTCTCCACGCGAGCTACCGTCTCCGCGCAATCATCGATGTCGACCGCCACGATGTCGGCTCCGCGCTCGGCGAGGCCGATGCAGAATGCGCTACCGAACCCGCGCGCGGCTCCCGTGATCACGGCGACGCGGCCCTCATGGGTCGGGAAAACCATGGTGCGCGGCTACTTTGCGGTGGCGGGCTTAACCGGCACCTGCAGGTACGACGCGTGTGATGCGCCGGTGTGGATGATGTGGCGGCCCTGATTCTGCGGCACGACCGTCGCGCGCTGCGGCATCACGCCGCCCAGCCGGTTGAACCCACTGATGACCAGTCGAAGCTTCTCCCCCGGATGAAGCGCGAGCCCGACCGGAAACATGTCGATGTCGACCGCTACGATCTCGCCAACCCCGAGCTTCTCGGCGTGATTGAAGCTGTGCGAGGGCACCTCGTCGGTCGAGTGGGCGTCGTCAAGCTGCCGCAGCGAGACGCGCAGGCGGCCGTTCGATCCCTTGTATTTTAGAATCGACGACCCCGTGCGGGTGAGATTGTCCATCATCTCGCCGTGGTTGGGAACGTTGAACTGCTCAAGCACCTCGCCCCGAGCGTTCAGCTTCTGAAGCAGCACGAACAGGTCCATGTCATCCGAACCTTCGGATTCGACCCAGAGTCGAACCTTCGGATACCCGACAACTTCTGTCTCCTCGTCGAATTCGACGGTGAACGTGACGTCACCCTGCTCGGATTCCGAGTCGTAACTCGTGGCCACAGCGGCGGCCGGTTGCGCTGCGGCTAGGGCGTGCGAGCTGCCGTCGAGGTAGTACTTGACGCTGGTGAAGTCTTCGGGCGGAAACTGGGTCGCGGCGATGTTGACGCGGTCGCCGCCTTCGAGGTCGAGCACCGAGTATCGAACGCGAGGGGTGGAATCCCAGCCGTTCTGTTCGCCCTTGAGGTAGTAATCGAAGAAGCGGCGAAGGTCGTCGGCATTGGCCTCCTCGTTGAAGTCGGGCCATTCCATCGTGTTATGGATGCGCAGCCACTTGTCGGTCGAGCTGATGCGACGCCAGCCACGGAAGGTGCCAGCGGTGTGCACGGAGTTGGAGTAGCTGGCCACGACATATGCCGGCACGGTGATGTTTTCGAGCTCCGCGGCCTTCGACGCCCACAGCTCTCCGGCGAGTGGGTACTGTGCAATCTCGCTGACGATATCTTCGCGCTGACCGCCGCCAACATAGTTGGTCATCAGAATTTCGGGGAAAGACGGGTCGGGCATCCCGCCACGAACGGCGAGGTCGCGATAGGTGTCGTTCCAGCCTTCCCACGGGGCGATGGCGGCCAGGTGCGGTGGCTGTTCGGCGGCGGCGAACCAAGCCGAGACAGCGAGGTACGAGTTGCCGCCGGCCGCGACCTTGCCGTTGCTCCACTCCTGCACCCCGAGCCACTCGATCAGGTCGTGCTCGTCTTCGCCCTCCTGCTTCCCGGTCATGATGCTGTCGCCCTCTGAATGAAAGACGCCACGGGGGTCGGGGTTGCAGACGGCGTAGCCGTTAGCGACCCAGTAGGCGGGGTCAGGGCCCTCAAACTTGCCGAGCCCCGACAGCCGACTCTGGTCGACCCCCAACAGTTCGAACAGGTTCCAGTTTTTCGGGTGGGTGCCCCCGCTCTTG
>JANXTJ010000142.1 GCA_025352485.1 Salinibacterium sp. | reverse complement strand
CGTACCAGCTCGCCTACGCCTCCGAATCCTTCGCTCTGCCAGGCGTCGAACACGAGTTGCTCCACGGCGGCGGCGCGAAACTGCTGTTCGTCAAGGAGGGCGGCGGGGGGCGCAAATATCGCGAAGGGGTGCAGGTGCAGCTCAGTGCCGAGCAGCTTGACGCATTCCGCGAACGGGTGCGCGAAGCATCCCTTCTTATTGCCGCTGCCGAATTCGAGGGCACCGCCGAGCTACCGGCTTTCGGGATTGGCGACACCTCGCGCCTGCGTGCGCACCGGGTGCGGGCGGTGTCCAGTGATTAACGCCGATGTGATTGCGGATGCGCTGAAGCGTCCACGCCCCACCGCCCAGCAGCGAGCCGTGATCGAGGCGCCGCTGACCCCGTCACTGGTGGTGGCGGGCGCCGGCAGCGGCAAAACGGAGACGATGGCAAATCGGGTGCTCTGGTTGCTGGCCAATGAGCTGGTGCGCCCGAGCGAGATACTCGGTCTCACCTTCACGCGCAAGGCGGCGGGAGAGCTTGCCGCGCGCATTCGCGAGCGCATCGCGCAGTTGGCCGCTGCGGGCATGGTCGGCGAGGAATATGACCCGTTCGAGGCGCCGACCGTGGCGACCTACAACTCTTATGCCAACACGATTTATCGTGACAATGCCGTCGTTCTGGGCCGCGAGAGCGACGGTGCGGTTCTCGGCGAGGCAGCCGCCTGGCAGCTTGCGCGCGCTACCGTCACGCGCAGCAACCACGAGCGGCTGCCGGACCTGGAAAAGAACTTGGAGCCGGTCACGAAGGCGGTGCTCGGTGTGTCGCGTGCGTTGGCAGAGAACGTCGCCGATCCGGCTGCGGTGCGGGTCTTCGCTCGGCGCTTCGCCGGCATTGCCGACCTGCCGGCCGGCGGCAAAGGGGAATACGCCGCCGTGGCGACCTGGGCGCAGAACGTCGGCGCGCTCGACACGCTGCTCGATCTTGCCGCAGAGTATGACGCGGCCAAGTTGAAGCGCGGGCTGGTGGAGTATTCCGACCAGGTGGCACTGGCCCTGCGGATCGTGGAGCTGAAACCCGACATCGCGGCAGAGGAGCGGGAGAAGTTCCGCGTCGTGCTGCTGGACGAGTACCAGGACACCGCGGTCGTGCAGACCCGGCTGCTGGCGCGGCTCTTTGCCGGGCATCCCGTCATGGCTGTTGGCGACCCCAACCAGTCGATCTACGGCTGGCGCGGGGCGAGCGCGTCAAACCTCGACGAGTTCGCGGCGGCCTTCGGGGCCGGCAATTCGCGCTACGTGCTCTCGACGAGCTGGCGCAACGGCACGCATATTCTCGACGCGGCGAACGCCCTCGTGCTGCCGCTGTCGGCGACCGTGGATTCTCTCGAGCCGAGCCCGAGCGCGTCAATGCTGCCGGTGGAGGTCGCCTTCCCCGAGACCGTCGAAGAAGAGGCGGATGCCGCGGCGGCCTGGCTCGCGCAGCGTCTCGCGGTCAGCCCGCCCCCGTCTGCCGCAATGCTGTTTCGGGCCCGCAAGACGCAGGGCCGTTTCCTTCAGGCCCTTCGCCGGCACGGAATCCCTTTTCACGTGCTCGGGCTGGGCGGCCTGCTGGCAGAGCCCGAGATTGCCGACCTGGTCAGCGCGCTCGCGGTCGTGCACAACCCTTCGGCCGGGCTCGAGCTGATCCGCCTCCTCGCCGGGTCGCGCTGGCGCGTCGGGGTGCAAGACTTGCACGCCCTCAATCGGCTGGCATCGACCCTGCGCGACCGCGACTACGCGCAGCAACCCTATGGCGATGAGCTCAAGCGGCAGCTGCGCACCTCGGTGGCAGAGGGGGAGGGCGGCTCGATTATCGACGCGCTCGACTTCATCGGCACGGCACGGCAGGGCCACGGTTTCCTGGCGGCCTTCAGCGAGCCTGGACTGACGCGGCTGCACGCCGCAGCGGGCACGTTTGCCCGCTTGCGTTCGCGGACCGGTCTTGACCTGCCCGACTTTGTCGCGTTCGTGCTGCAGGAGCTTCAACTCGATATCGAGGTGCTGGCCAACGACTATCGCGCACTGGGCACGGCGACGATCGATGCCTTCTACGACGCGCTCGATGGTTACCTCGCCATCGATGACGTCGCCACCCTCGGCGGCTTCCTGTCGTGGTTGCGCGAGGCAGAGTTGCGTGAAGACCTCTCGCCGCGTCCGGAAGATCCCGAGCCGGGCACCGTGCAAATCCTGACCATTCACGGCGCCAAGGGTTTGGAGTGGGATCTGGTGGTGGTGCCCAGGGTCGTCGACGATGAGCTGCCGGGCCGGCCGGTCGAGGGCGGCTTTCAGGGCTGGCTGTCTTTCGGTCAGTTGCCGTGGGAGTTTCGGGGGGATTCCGCCGAGCTCCCGGTGTTCGATTGGCGTAGCGCCACCACCCGTAAAGATGTCGTTGATCAGCAGAAACTCTTCACCGACCTGGTGCGCAGGCATTTGGGAGCGGAAGAGCGTCGACTGGCCTACGTCGCCGTGACGCGTGCCCGCCACAGTCTGCTCCTGACCGGCTCGTTCTGGTCGACCCAGTCGAAGCCGAGGATGCCGAGCCCCTTCCTGCGTGAACTCGAGGCAGCAGGGGTGATCTCCCCGCTCCCGGTGGCGAGCGAGCATGACGAGAATCCGCTCGGCGACAATCTCGAGCGCATTGTCTGGCCGCTCGACCCCCTCGGCCACCGTCGCGCCGCCGTTGAGGCCGCCGCCGACGCGGTGCGCTCCGCGGAGCCCACGATCGAGGGGCCGTGGCGACGAGAGCTGGAGCTTCTGCTCGAAGAGCGCCGACGCAGGCTATCCGCGGACGACACCGTGATCATCCCCGCGCGCGTCCCCGCCTCCCGGTTCAAGGATTACGTCGGCGATCCCGATTCCGTCGCCGCCGCGCTGCGCCGACCGATGCCCCAGCAGCCCTACCGCGCAACCCAGCTCGGCACGCTTTTCCACTCGTGGGTGGAGGGCCGCTACGGGGTCGGCGGTGACGCCGCCGAACTCGACTCCGCGGAGCTGGACGCTCTGCCCGGCGAGTCCGACCTCGACGACGGTGTGGGGGCAGAGCAGCTGGCGCGGTTGAAGGCCACCTTCGAGGCAAGCCCGTGGGCGAGTCGCCTGCCGGTAGACATCGAACGCGAGATTCACCTCCCCTTCGACGGGCGCATCATCATCTGCAAGATCGACGCGGTCTACGCCATCTCAGACGGGCGGCAGCCAGACGGCCGCTACGAGATCGTCGACTGGAAGACCGGCGCCGCGCCGAAGGATGCCAAAGACCTGGAGGAGAAACAGTTGCAACTGGCGCTCTACCGCCTCGCCTACGCGAAGTGGAAGGGCGTCGACCCTAGCCTCATCGACGCGGTCTTCTACTACGTCAGCGACGACCTCGTCATCCGCCCCGAGCGCATCTATGACGAGGCGCAACTACTGGCCCGCTGGCGCGCGGCGCTGAGCTAACCGGCGCAGGCGGCCAACCGAGGCTAGTGCACCGGCCGGCTCAGAATCGCTGTGACCAGGGCATCGACCGGCTCGCGTGGCGCCCGCGGATTGTCGAGCAGCACGAAGTCGATGTCGCCGAGTTCGGGCAGCCCGTGCGAGGCCGCCACCTGGCTGAGGTCGGCGGGGATGAGCGATTGCGGAAAGACGGCAATGCCAATTCCCGCTCTGGCGGCGGCGAGCACGCCGTTGACCTCGCGCACATTGCAGGTGATCCGCCAGGTGCGACCGATCGCCTCCAGGGAGCGGATCGCGTACTCCCGGCTGATGCTCGGCGCCTGATAGGCGATCACCGGTACCGGCAACGCCGGGTCGAGCGCAACGCTGCGGTGTCCCACCCACACCATGCGGTCGCGGCGCACGAGGGTGCCATCGCCGCCGCCGGGGTCCTGCTTGATGAAGATGAGGTCGAGTTGGCCGGCCTGCATCCGCTTCAGAAGCACCGGGCTCTGGTTGACGGTGAGTTCGAGATTGATCTGCGGGTAGAGCTGGCGAAAGTCGCGCAGGATGCCCGGCAGTTGGGTCAGCGCGAGGTCGTCGGCCGACCCGAACCGCAGCCGTCCCCGCATCGCCGAGCCGGTGAAGTAGCTCAGCGCCTGGTCTTGGGCGGCGAGGATTGTGCGGGCGAAGCCGAGCATGGCATCCCCGTTGTCGGTGAGGGCGACCGCTCTCGTGTCGCGCGAAACAAGGTTGCGGCCGGCGGCATCCTCGAGCTTGCGAATGTGTTGGCTGATGGTCGGCTGGCTGAGGTTGAGCCGAATTCCGGCCTGGGTGAAACTCAGGGTTTCCGCGACCGCCACGAAGGTTTTGAGCAGCACCGGATCGAGCACGAAGCTCCCTTCATTACGAATCGTGATGAGACTTATAGTCTCGATTAGTTAATGATATG
>JANXTJ010000258.1 GCA_025352485.1 Salinibacterium sp. | reverse complement strand
ACCTCGGTGATCTCCTCGCTCGCATCGGCGAGCAATTGCTGGCAGGCGGACGCCAACTCCGCGAGGTCGTCAGAGAAGGCCCCCACTAGGGCGCGGATCGCGCCACCCGTCACGCGGCGACCCGCTGACGCGAATTCTGCGGCGGCAAATTCGGTCTTCTCTGCGTCTTTCTTGAGCTCGAGGCAGGCGATCTCGACGCCGCCGCCGAGACCGCCGCGCAGGGCATCCAGCAGCTTCTTGCCGCGCACGCCGCCGTTGTGCCGCAGCACGAGGTAGGTGTCGTCGGCGGGCTGCGCGAGGTAGTCGAGGGTTTCGGTGATGAAGGCGTCAGTGCACTTCTCAACGAGTTCGACCCGAATCAGCCGTGGCTCATTGAAAAGCGAAGGGCTCGCGAGCGTCAGAAGCTGCCCCGGCGAATACTGCGAGGCGTCGATGTCGTTGATCTCGATGCTCGGGTCTTCGGCCCGCAACAGGTCGCGCAGCGATCGGATGGCGCGGTCGGCCAGAAACGCCTCGGTGCCACTGACCAGCAAGACCGGCGCCGGTCGCACCCTGTCCCAGGCGAGGACGGGAATCTTGGGGGCTGCCACGGGTTACAGGTTACCGCTCGGTCCAGACGCTCACGCTGCCGGCCGCACTACCCGGCACGAGCAGGATCATCCCGACGAGGTCGGTTCGTACCGGCACGGTTCCGACCCCGGCGAGAATGTCGAGCAAGGTCTGCGTGGGATGCCCGTAGCCGTTCTGCGCACCGACGCCGATCAGGCCGACCGTGGCATCCAGACGGTGGTAGAGAGCGGCAGACTGGTCGGCACTGCCGTGGTGGCTGACCTTGACGACGTCCACCGCGCCCAGCACATTGGTAGCCGCGAGGCGGTTCTGCGCGTCCTCGCCGAGGTCACCGAGAAATATCGAACTGAGGCAGCCCCGCGGGCAAGCACCGACCGGGTCGAATTCGACGGTGACGCTGGCCGGGTTACCAAGCTCGAGCCCGGCAAGACGCACGGGTGGCCAGAGGATTCTCCAACGCAGGTCACCAAGCAGGCCGCTCGGCCCACGGCTCACCTGCTGCACCTGCGCCCCGCCCGACCGCAGGTCGGCGACCAAGCGATCGTCTTGCTGACCGTCACTCGGCCCCACGAACACCCGGTCGACCCGGCCAACAATGGCAGGCACGCCCCCGACGTGGTCGATGTCGTAGTGGGTGAGCACGAGCAGGTCGATCCGGCCGACCCCGAGATCACGCAGGCATTTCGTGAGCAGGGCGGGCTCCCGCCCGGTGTCGATGAGCGCGACCTGCCCCACGCTGCGCACCAGAAACGCATCGCCCTGCCCGACGTCGCAGCCGGCGATCTGCCAGTCTGCCGGCCGGCCGGCAAGCACGGCGGCCCTGGCTCCACCGACGAGCGCGACGTAGGCCACGACGCACAGCGCGAGGCCAAACATCGCGAGGCGCCCGCGCCCGAGCAGCGCCGCAATGGCCAGTGCCGACACGAGTGCGAGCAGCCCTACACCCGCCAGGCCACCCGGCCAGGGCAGCTGGGCCGCCGGCAGCGCGGCAAAGAAGCGTGCGATGGCCGCAATCCACGCCGACGGTAACCAGGCCAGCGCCGTCAACAGTGAACCGAGCGGTGGCAGCGCTGCAACGGCGACGCAGGCGGCCAGGCCCAGCACGGTCGCCACCGGAGCCGCTGGCGCCGCGAGGATATTCGCCACCACGCCGTAGGTCGGAAGCGCGGCGTTCAGCAGGATGATCACGGGCTGGCAGGCCAGTTGCGCGGAGAGCGGCACGGCAATCATCACCGCCAGCCAGGTGGGCATCCAGCGACAAAAGACGCGGGCCAGCGGCGCGGCGAGCAGCAGCAGGCCGCCGGTGGCAAGCACCGAGAGTGCGAAACCAAAACTGCGGGCCAGCCACGGGTCGTTCACGAGCAGGCCGATCGAGGCGAGCGCCAAGACCGGGATGCCGCGCACCGGCCGTCCGCGCGCCAACGCGAACAGCACCAGGGCCGCCATCACTGCAGCACGCAGCACACTCGGCTCCGGGGTGACGAGCACCACAAAGGCCACCAGCATCGCGACGGAGACCGCGATGCGCACCCCGCGCGACATCCCGAGCGCGGCGCCCGCGAT
>JANXTJ010000028.1 GCA_025352485.1 Salinibacterium sp. | reverse complement strand
GCCCTCGTTGAGCACGTTGGCGAGGTCTGCACCGGTGAACCCCGGCGTCTTGCGGGCGAGCACCTCAAGGTCGACGCTGTCGGCCATCGGCTTGCCCTTGGCGTGCACCTCGAGGATCTGCTTGCGACCCTGCAGGTCGGGCGAATCGACGCCGATCTGGCGGTCGAAGCGGCCGGGGCGCAGCAGGGCGGGGTCGAGCACGTCTGGTCGGTTGGTCGCCGCGATCAGAATCACGTTGGTCTTGACGTCGAAGCCGTCCATCTCGACCAGAAGCTGGTTGAGGGTCTGCTCGCGCTCGTCGTTGCCGCCGCCGATTCCGGCACCGCGGTGGCGCCCGACGGCGTCGATCTCGTCGATGAAAATGATGGCGGGCGAATTCTGTTTGGCCTGCTCGAACAGGTCACGAACGCGGCTCGCACCGACGCCCACGAACATCTCCACGAAATCGGAACCGGAGATCGTGTAGAACGGCACACCGGCCTCGCCAGCGGTCGCGCGGGCGAGCAGAGTCTTGCCGGTTCCGGGAGGGCCGTAGAGCAGCACGCCCTTCGGGATCCGGGCGCCGACGGCGAGGAATTTCGCGGGCTCCTTCAGGAAGTCTTTGATCTCCTCGAGTTCTTCGATCGCTTCGTCGGCTCCTGCAACGTCGGCGAAGGTGACCTTCGGTGCCTCTTTGCCGACCAGCTTGGCCTTTGACTTGCCGAACTGCATGACCCGGTTGCCGCCGCCCTGCATGCGGCTGAGCAGGAAGTAGAAGACCACACCAATGATCAAGAACGGCAGCAGGATGCCCAGCAGGCTGGTGAAGAAGTTGGTCTGCGGCACTTGGTCGTCAAACTTCACGCCGGCCGTGTTGATCGCGTCGACGATCTCGGCGCCGCGGGGAGCCACGTAGTAGAACTGCACCTGCTTGCCGTTGTTGCCGGCGGCGGTCGAGAGCGTCAGGTCGACACGCTGCTCGCCGTCGACAATCTTCGCGGAGGCGACGGTCGAGCCCTTGAGAAGGGACAGCCCCTCTTGGGTGGTGACCACTTTGAAACCGCTGCCGGTGAGTAGCGTCGATCCGATCCACACGGCGGCGATCGCCAGCACGATGTAGACGATGGGGCCGCGGAAAATTCGCTTGATATCCATGATGTTCCGGGCGATCGCCCCGGCACCTTCCTGCTCAAGAAATGTAGTGTCAGGTTACCGGTCGTCCACTGCGAGGCGTCTGGATGTTCGCTTGAAGCTTGTGTGAATCCCGTCGTTATTCGTAGACGTGCGGGGCGAGCACGGCCACCCCGCGGAGGTTGCGGTACTTCTCCGCGTAGTCCAGCCCATAGCCAACCACGAAAGCATTCGGGATGTCGAAGCCGAAGTACCTGACATCGACGTCGACTTTGGCGGCGGCTGGCTTCCTCAGCAGCGCAAGAATCTGCAGCGACGCCGGGCCCCGGCTCTCGAGGTTTGCCCGCAGCCAGGCCAGCGTCAGGCCGGAGTCGATGATGTCCTCCACAATGATCACGTGGCGGCCGGTCAGGTCGGCATCGAGGTCTTTGAGGATCCGCACGACGCCACTGGACTCCGTTGACATGCCGTAAGACGACACCGACATGAAGTCGATTTCCACGTGCATCTTCAGCTCGCGCGCCAGGTCTGCCATTACCATCACCGCGCCCTTGAGAACCGCGACCAGCAGCACGTTTTCGCCCGCGTAATCCTTCTCGATCCGTCGCGCGAGCTCGGCAATCTTGGCGTGAATCTGCTCTTGGGTGAGCAGCACCTCGGTGATGTCGTCTGCGACGTCGGCGAGTTCCATTGCTGTCCTAACTGGTGGCGGCGAGATTGGTGGCGGCGAAAAGCAGGAGGCCAGCGCGGCGTTCCACCCGCACGCCGGGTAGATCGAGCGGACCCTGCCCGTGCCAGTCGGTCACGAGCCGCGCAATCTGAAGAGTTTGCGCCCGGCTGAGCGTCACGTCAAACTCGCTCGCCACGGCCAGGCGGATGAGCCGTTGACGCAGGGCCGCGGGGTTAGCGGCCAGCGCGGCGACCGGCAGCGAGATACCGGCCTCTGAGTGCTCGGCCAAGTCTTCGGCGATCTCTCGGGCGAAATGATCCAACGCCTCAGAATCCTCACGCAGCTGTTCCGCCGTGCGGGCCAGTGCCTGGGGGATGCCCGGGCCCAGTTGCGCTTCCAGCACCGGCAGCACAATCGAGCGCACCCGCACCCGCGTGAAGGCCACGTCGTCGTTCTGCGGGTCGAGCCAGGGGTCGAGCCCCGCGTCGGCGCAGGCCGCGACCGTGGTGGCCCGGCGGATGCCCAGCAGCGGCCGCCGGTACAGCCCGGCCGTGGGGGCCATGCCCTGCAGGCTCGCAGCACCGCTGCCGCGGGCGAGCCCCAGTAGCACCGTCTCGGCCTGGTCGTCGAGAGTGTGGCCGAGCAGTACCGCCACCGCGCCCGTCTCGTCTGCGGCCAGGTCGATGGCCGCGTAGCGGGCGGTGCGCGCCGCGGCCTCCGGGCCGCCATCCGTGCCGACCGTGACGGTCTTTACCAGGACGGGGCTCAGGCCCAAGAGCTGGGCTGCGGCTGCGGCTTGCGCCGCGGCATCCGCGGAGCCGGGCTGGAGGCCGTGGTCGACGATGACGGCGCCTGCCCGAAGCCCCGCCCGTGACGCCTCGAAGGCGGTCGCTGCCGCGAGCGCGAGCGAGTCTGGGCCGCCCGAAAGAGCGACCAAGACGAGCGGCTGTGGCTCGCTGTCGGTTCCCGTCCCCCCGGTTGCGGTGTTTCGAACGGGGCTCAACGGGTCGAGGGCCGAACGCACCGCGCGCCGCACATCGGCGATCGCCGGGGTCAGTCTCGGGCGCGTTGGCGGCATCCGATAACGTTAATGCAGCATCCGCCCATCAGGTGGGCACCGACGTCAAGGAGCAGCATCATGGCCGTATACGACATCGTCGTGGAGATTCCCAAGGGCAGCCGCAATAAGTACGAGGTCTCGCACGAGAGCGGTCGCGTCTTCCTCGACCGCTACCTGTTTACGGCCTTCGCCTACCCGACCGACTATGGGTTCTTCGAGAACACTCTCGGCCTCGACGGCGACCCCGTTGACGCGCTCATCCTGCTCGATGCCCCCACCTTCCCCGGGGTCGGCATCAAGGTGCGCCCGGTTGCGGTGTTCAACATGACCGATGACGGCGGCATCGACTCCAAGGTCATCTGCGTTCAGGCGAAAGACCCGCGCTGGGCCCACATTCAGGACATCGGCGACATCCCCGAATTCACGAAGAGCGAGATTCAGCACTTCTTCGAGCACTACAAAGACCTCGAGCCCGGCAAGTGGGTCAAGGTCGAAGGCTGGGGCGACGCGGCGGCCGCAGAAGCCATCGTGCAGGCGGGCATCGCGAAGCTCGCCGCCGAGGGGGCGCACTAGATTGTCACCTGCCGCGGCCGACCTGCCGCGGTGGGTGCGCCGCACGCTGGCGCTCGCGGGGCGTGTGCCGCGGTGGGTGTGCCGCGGTGCGTGACTAAGGGGTAGGCCTACCCGCGTACGCGAGCACGTCGTAGTAACGCACAGCGACGACCCGCACCGGAACGCCCTCCCGCGGAGCCTCGATCATCGATCCGTTGCCGACGTACATTGTGACGTGGTAGAGCTCGTCTGAGCTGCCACCATCCCCATAGAAAATCAGGTCGCCTGGCACCATCTGCGCGAGCGGCACGAGTCGGCCCTGGGCTGCCATTGTGTAGTACTGGCCCGTCACATGATGCGACCCAATGTAGACGCCGGCCGCCGCATACGAGGCTTTGGTCAACCCGGAACAGTCCCAGGTGTCCGGCCCTGACCCGCCAAACTCGTACATCTTCCCCAGTTGGGCGTAGGCGAATCCCAGAGCCGTCTGAACCGCAGCGGCGTTCGGTGCGGGCGGCGGCTCGTTCGGCGGGTTGACGGGGGTCGGCGGGGGCGGCGGCTGAGCTGCCTGCTCCTTCGCTGCGGTCAACCCCGCGGCATAGCCTGATTCGATGGTTGCCGTTGTGCCCTTGAGGGATGCCAGCTGCGAGTACATCTGATCGGCGGCGGTCTTCTGCTGCGCGACCTGCGCCAGCGCGGCGTCGGCGGCGGCCTTGGCGGCATCCCGAGCCTGCTGGGCCGAGTCGGCCAGCACCGCGCGCTTGCCCTCTGCGATGGTGGCCTGATCGGTAAGCGACTGGGTGAGGTTCTTGTCGGTGATGGCTTGGCGATAGATGGCGCTGGACTGCTCGGTGAGCTTGGTCATTGTGCCGAGGGTGTTGAGCAGGTCGCCGGCGCTGTGGCTGAGAACGATGCCGAGCGTCATGTTTCCGCCGCCGGTGCGCGCGATCTGGGCGACCAACTGGCCGGCTCGGCGGCTCGAGAGGTCGGCCTGTTGCTGGGCGGCCGTGACCTGCTCTCGCAGCTGCTCTGACTTGCTAGATGCCGCGTCGAGGTCGTCCTTCGCGGTCAGGTATAGCTCGCCCTTCTGCTGCGCGACTTTCCCGAGGGCTGCTGCATCCGTTTCAAGCGTCGTCAGCAGGCCCTCAATCTTGGCGATCTCCGCTGCGGTCGCGGCCTGGTTCTGGCGGGCGTTCTCCACGTCGGCCCACGAGGGATAGTCGGCGGCTGTGGCCGGGCCGGCGATTCCGAGCGCCAGCACGAGGCTGCCGATAACGACAGTGGTGACGGCTGCGACATTGCGAAAGGCAGACGCCTCTACTTTCGTACCCACTGATAATCCCCTGCCCGGCTTAGCTCAGTCGGTCGCGTGCCGACCCCCGGCGTTGCGATCAATCCCCCGAAACACCGCTTCCGTGCGGCACGTCTCGCTAACCCCACTGATAACATTGACCACAGTAGCAACAGGGGATGGATATGCCCAGAGCCGTGGAAATTTTTTGTGCCCCGGCCCGATGCAGCTCCGTTTGGCATTTCGAGGGTGCCCCCCTATGCTTGACCCTCGGTAGCTAAGAAGTTCTGTGACTTCGAGGCCCCATCGTTTAGTGGCCTAGGACGGCGCCCTTTCACGGCGTTAACACGGGTTCGAATCCCGTTGGGGTCACAAAACACCAGGCAGCAATGTCTGAACAGATCTAAATAGCTAGGCCCTGTAGCGCAGTTGGTTAGCGCGCCGCCCTGTCACGGCGGAGGTCGCCGGTTCAAGTCCGGTCAGGGTCGCAAAGCACGGCTTCTCCTATGAGTTGTCGTGCTTCTTGGCTCTGTAGCTCAGTTGGTAGAGCGCACGACTGAAAATCGTGAGGTCACGGGATCGACGCCCGTCGGAGCCACCTCTTAAGAATGCGGCTCAGGGAAACGCCGAAAGGCGTCGATGATTCGGGAGCTCATCACCCTCATGTTGGGGAATCGGCGCCATTACTGGCGTCACCTCTTTAGCATCAGTCGTGCTTACGCACCCGCACCCGCACCCGCACGCGCTCGGGGAGTTTCTCGCGCACCATCAGACGACCGCGCTCCGTGCCAAACGGATCAGTGGCAGCGACCACGCCACCCATGAGCCCGGGGACACGCAGAGTGAACGCGAGCGTGGTGCCTTCGCTATTCTCAAGTTTGCTGATCGTCGGCGGCGTAGTTCCTGCCCGTTCTGCGATCCTCGCCCTCAGCCCGAGTGGCTTTCGCTGGTTGGCAAGGTTCTGCCCGACAATGTGCAGGGATCGCTTGACGGGGCCGCAAACCGTGCGCGCTGTACGGGCCCGCACGGCGACAATGGGGCACACTCGAACGTGACGAGAAAGGTCGGCCCATGACTGCACCCCGCGTGGCCCTAGTAACCGGAGCGGCGAGAGGCATCGGCGCGGCTATCGCGCTGCGGCTGGCGGCCGACGGGTTTGCGGTCGGGGTGCTCGACCTGAAACAGGACGACACCGCGGCCACCGTCGCGGCGATCACGGGAGCGGGCGGCACGGCGCTCGGCGTGGGCGCCGATGTGGCGAACGCTGCGGCGGCAGCCGCGGCAGTGGCGCAGGTGGAGCGCGAGCTGGGGGCGCCCACGGTGCTGATCAACAATGCGGGCATCCTGCGTGACAATCTGCTCTTCAAGATGACCGAAGAC
>JANXTJ010000328.1 GCA_025352485.1 Salinibacterium sp. | reverse complement strand
CAAAATTCCGGGGCAGATCCGCTCGGTGCTCAACGTGCAGGAGATGACGGCGCGTGCGCTGCTTGTCGACGGTGATGCGCTGACGAAGGCGCAGAATGCCGGCGACGTGCTGGGCGCGAACGGCATCCTGATGGACGCGTTTTATACCGATGTACGAGCGGATCTTGCGGCCTGGCGCGAGTCGCGCGGTCTTGCTGGTGACCCGATGGCCGCCTACGCGGCATCCGGCTACCAGCAACAGATCGCGGCCGAGCGGGTCGGCGGCGTGCAGGCGGGTTGGGGCGCATGAGCACCTCCGCCGAACTCATCGAGCGCAGCAACCGCCTCGGCGCAGACCCTCGCGTCACCAACTACGCCGGCGGCAACACCTCCGCCAAGGGCACCGACCTCGACCCGGTCACCGGCGAACAGGTCGAACTGCTGTGGGTCAAAGGTTCCGGCGGAGACCTCGGCACGCTGACCGAAGCGGGCCTCGCCGTGCTGCGGCTCGACCGCGTGCGCGCGCTGGTGAATGTGTACCAGGGCGTGGACCACGAAGACGACATGGTTGCGGCGTTCGATTACACACTGCATGGCAAGGGTGGTGCGACGCCATCAATCGATACCGCGATGCACGCGTTGGTGGATGCGGCGCACGTCGACCACCTGCATCCGGATGCCGGCATCGCCTTCGCGACCTCGAAAGACGGCGAGAAGCTGACCGCGAAGGCGTTCGGCGACAAAGTTATCTGGGTGGCCTGGCGGCGTCCCGGTTTCCAGCTCGGCCTCGACATCGCGGCGATCAAGGAGGCGAACCCGCAGGCGATCGGTTGCATCCTCGGCGGGCACGGCATCACGGCGTGGGGTACGACGTCAAAAGAGGCCGAGAACAACAGTCTCTGGATCATCACGACGGCTGAGAAGTACATCGCCGCCAAGGGCAAGAAAGCACCCTTCGGCCGTGCGCTGAAGGGATATGGGACTCTGCCTGAAGCCGAACGCCTTGCGAAGGCGGTCGCACTCGCGCCATATATCCGCGGGCTCGCCTCGACCGACAGGGCGCAGGTCGGCCACTTCACCGACGATTCTGTTGTCACCGACTTCCTCGCCTCTGCCGAGCACCCGCGCCTCGGTGGCCTCGGCACCAGCTGCCCCGACCATTTTTTGCGCACGAAGGTCAAGCCGCTCATTCTTGACCTTCCGGCAAACGCCTCGGTCGAGGCATCCATCGCCAGACTTGACGAGTTGCACGCCCGGTACCGCCTCGACTATGCCGCGTATTACGACGCTCATGCGTCCGCCGGCTCCCCGGCCATGCGCGGCGCCGACCCGGCGATCGTGCTGATTCCCGGGGTCGGAATGTTCAGCTATGGCCCCAACAAGCAGACCGCGCGGGTGGCGGGCGAGTTCTTCATCAACGCCATCAACGTCATGCGCGGCGCCGAAGCCATCTCGACCTACACCCCGATCTCGGATGCGGAGAAGTTCCGCATCGAGTACTGGGCGCTCGAGGAAGCAAAACTTGCCCGGATGCCCAAGCCGAAGCCTCTCGCCGGCCGCATCGCCCTCGTTACCGGGGCCGCCTCCGGCATTGGCAAGGCCATCGCGGCACGGCTTGCGGCAGAGGGCGCTTGCGTCGTCATCGCAGACCTCGACCTCGCCAAAGCACGCGAAGCCGCGGCCGAGCTGGGAAACTCGGATGTCGCCATCGGCATCGTCGCCAACGTCACCGACGAGGCGGCGGTGCAGTCCGCGGTCGACCAAACCGTTCTCGCGTTCGGCGGACTCGATCTGGTCGTGAACAACGCGGGTCTCTCGCTGTCCAAGTCACTGCTCGAGACCACCGTCGCCGACTGGGATCTGCAACACAACGTGATGGCGAAGGGCTCATTCTTGGTCTCTCGCGCCGCGGCGAAGGTGCTCATCGACCAGAAGCTCGGCGGCGACATCATTTACATCTCGTCGAAAAACTCGGTGTTCGCCGGGCCGAACAACGTCGCATACTCTGCGACGAAAGCCGACCAGGCCCACCAGGTGCGATTGCTCGCGGCCGAACTCGGCGAGCACGGCGTGAAGGTCAACGGCATCAACCCGGACGGCGTGGTGCGTGGCTCAGGCATCTTCGCTGGGGGCTGGGGTGCAAAACGCGCCGCCGTTTACGGCGTGCCAGAGGAGGACCTCGGTGCGTACTACGCGCAGCGCACCCTGCTCAAGCGCGAGGTGCTGCCAGAGAACGTCGCCAACGCGGTCTTCGTGTTGTGCACAAGCGACCTCAGCCACACGACCGGCCTGCATATCCCGGTCGACGCCGGCGTTGCCGCCGCCTTCCTCAGGTAATGGACGCGGTCGCCGCGGTCGATCTCGGCGCCACCAGCGGCCGGGTAATGATCGGCTATATCGGGCACAACGAGTTGAGCGTGCGTCCGGTCGCGCGCTTCCCCAACGGCCCCGTCGAGTTGGGTGCCGGCCAGCACACCGGCGAACTGCACTGGGACATCACGCGGCTCTCCGCGGCCGTGACCGACGGGCTCGGTGCCGCCCTGCGTGAGGAGCCCGACATCCTGAGTATCGGGGTGGATTCCTGGGCCGTCGACTACGCCCTGCTGAAGAACGGCGAGCGGCTCGGCGAAGTTTTCCACTACCGCGACGAGCGCAACGCCCACGCGGCCGCCGCCCTGCACGAACGAGTGAGCCCCGCTGAGCTGTA
>JANXTJ010000326.1 GCA_025352485.1 Salinibacterium sp. | reverse complement strand
GTCGAAGGCATTGTTCGCGGCGGCATAGACGTTCTCATGCACGGCGATGAGCTTCGACCACGGCGCCGCGGTCTCCGAGACATCCCCGGCGGCACCCATGTCGAGCAGGAAGTCACGCAGGTAGGGAGTGTCAAACTTTTTCTGGTCGTACAGGATGCCCGGGCCCTTGCCCACGCCCATCCCGCCATGCTTCTTGACGATCGCGTCGACCAGTGACTTCTGACGCTTGGCGTGCGATACGGACCCCTCGTAGCCGATGAACGACAGGCAGATGTCGTCGAGATTCCAGCCCTTCGACTTCATCAGGCCGGGCAGCACGGTGCCGGCGAGGAACTTGTCGAACCCGCTGCGGTCTTTGCTGGTGGCCAGCGAAAAGCCGGTCTCGCGGGAGTCCGAGATGCGGGTGATGGATGGGGCGGCATCCGACTCTGCAATCGCCTGCATCGCGGCGATTCCAGCCTTCCAGTTCGGGAAGAAGTAGGCGAAGACGTCGCGCTTGGCTGGCACGCGGTGCACCTGCACGGTGACCTCGGTGATGACGCCGAGGCGGCCCTCTGAGCCGAGGATCATCTCGCGCACGGACGGGCCGCTCGAGGTCGAGGGCAGCGGGCGCAACACCAGCACGCCGCCGGCGCGAACGACACGCAGGCCACGGGCGATGTCGGCGATGTCGCCGTACTTGTCTGACTGCATGCCGGAGGAGCGGGTCGCCACCCAGCCGCCCACGGTGGAGTGCGTAAAGCTGTCAGGGAAGTGGCCGATCGTCCAGCCCTGGGCGTTCAGCTGCGCCTCGAGGTCGGGGCCCTGGGCGCCGGCCTGAATGCGGGCCAGTCCCGACTCGGCATCGACGGCGATTACCTTGTGCAGCCGGCCGAGGTCAAGCGACACGATGGTGCGCTTCTCCTCGGGGATCGGCTCGAGACTGCCGCCGATGTTCGAGCCGCCGCCGAACGGGATAATGACGGCATTGGCCGCGATCGCGGCGGCCACAATCGCCACCACCTCGGCCTCGTCTGCCGGGTAGACGACCACGTCGGGGCTGCGCAAGATCTGGTTTGTGCGCACCCGAATGAGGTCGCGAATCGACTTGCCGTAGGTGTGGATGACGCGGCTCATGTCATCGGTCCCGACGTAGCCCTCCCCCACCACGCCGGCCAGAACCGCCGTGAAGGCCGCGGTCACGTTCGACGCCGGAACGTTCAGGTCGGCGAACGACGGTTCGCTCGCTCGCGTTGCCGTCAGCAGGTCTAAACCGACCGCGTACTGCACAAATGGCGCGAAGCCCGGCTTGTCTTCGAAGTGGAAGCCCACCCCGTCAATTCCCCAGCCCCACCACTTCATGTGTTTGACAGCGGTCACTTTTTTCCTCCCAAAGCCTGGACCGGCACACCTGCCGGGCTGACAGATGCGTGGAGCCGGCGAACTTCATCGTTCAGCCTGCTCGAAAACTGCTCGGCCGTTTCGCCCTCGTGGGGGCTCATCGGTGCGCCAAAGACTATCGCGACGGGTAGCCGCCCGCGCTTGGGCCAGTTCACACCACGCGGCATCGCGCTGCTTGCACCGACCAGGGCGATCGGCAGGCACGGTGCCTTTGTCGCCAGCGCGAGCGCGGCAGCCCCCGGTTTGAACCGGCCGAGATGGCCGGACGCCGAGCGACCGCCCTCGGGAAAGATCAACAGCGGAACCTTGCGTTCGAGCAGCGCCCTGGAGGAGCCGCCGCGCTTGCCCTCGGAGTTGCGCTCGATTGCGAAGGCATTGAAAAACAGGGTCGTCAGCCATTTGCGCCACTGCACGTCAAAGAAATAGTCGGCGGCGGCACCGGCGGCGAGGAAGCGCGACAGTCGCCTCGGCAACCCGCCGATGATGAGCGGGGCATCGAGGTGACTGGAGTGATTCGCGACCACGATGAAGGGTGCGGCTAGGCTCCGCAGCGCCTCCTCGTTGTGGGTGGTCACTCGCACCAGACGCCAGACCAGGGGCCGCAGCAGGCCACGCTGAGCGACGAAACGCACGTTGGCAACGCTTGCGGAGGTGAATCTGTCCATTGCTATGACCTCTCCGTTCCCATGACGGGATGTTCGGAGCCCTCGACCTCTGCGGCTGGCCCTGAGCGTGATGAGGCAATCCCCGCGGAAATCCAGCGAATCGTGCTGCCAGGCAAATGGCGAGCAAACCACCCGAGCACGCGGTAGCGAAGAGTCGGTATGCACAGCACTCGACCGCGCGACGCGTCGCGCAGGGC
>JANXTJ010000234.1 GCA_025352485.1 Salinibacterium sp. | reverse complement strand
GGGCAATGTAGCCGCGAAGAACGTAGTTTTCGACGATGGCCAGCGCTGCCAGCAGCGTGCTTTCGCTCACCAGCTCGCCGTGGCGCAGCTGGTCGTAGAGGCGCAGAATGAGTGGGTAGGCCACCGTGAGGCGCGCCCGGTGCAAGCGGCTCAGCGCTTCCGGGCTGGCATCGAAGTGGCGCAGCGCCTGCGCCTCAAATTGCTCGAACCTGCCGCCCGAAATAATGCAGACCTCCACCCGCTCCAGCAACCGAGCCAGGGCCTGGCTCATCGCCGGATCCATGGTCGATTTCGACTCGGCGAGGGTGTCGTCTAGGTCAAAAACTACGGCTTTGATGTGCCTCGTCAAGGTTGTGGAATTCATTCCCCAAAACTACTGCCCATCACGACATGACGCACGACCTGCCACCCCTGGGGGGCCGAGAGACGCTCGGCGTGACGCTCGCAGAGGTCGTAACAGTGCGGTTCCGCCGAGTGACTCAACGGGCCCAGAACGGCCATCGAGTCGGCGTAGACGTAGGTGAGAGTGGCTGTCGCGTCCTGATTGCAGGCGACCTTGCTACACGGACGGCCATTCATCGTGAGGCGAGCCTACGGCGGTCGTCCATCGGCAGCGGTAGCCGCGCCGATAGAATTGGATGATGGTGAAACCGGCGAGGAAAGCGGCCTCAGTATCCGCGCGGCCGGGCTGGCGAGACCGGCATGGGCGCGGCATCCGCTCGGCCGTCACCGGTCCGCATCTGCCGCTGTTGCGCAGTCGCGCCGACACCTTCGAGATGACGGTCGCCTCGACGGCCGACTACCTTAAGGATCTCTGGCCGGACGAGTTGGCATCCGTCACGTTTGAGGTCGCCGGCATGCCGTCTGAGCTGGGGGCGACGCCGGCCGTCGACCGCTGGCGGGTGCTGCCGACGCAGCGCCGCGTCATCCTGTACCGCCTGCCGATCGAACGACTTTCGCGCCTGCATCGCTACGACGACCTGCACAAGCGAATGATGGTGGAGAGCTGCGTGTTCCGCGCCGTCGCGGACCTGCTCGGCAAAGACCCGTGGGACTTGGCCCCCGACCGCTTCCGGCACCTGTAAGTCTGAGAACCGCGCGTCAGAGCGGCGCTCAGCGGTAGACCGTGACCGGCGTCGAGCCCTCCCCCGGCGGATGCACGGCGTAGCGGGCAATGAGGCCAGGAGCGATCACCGTCACGGCGGCATAAATGCTGTCGAAACCGGTGAGCTGGTAGGTCACCCCCGAGCGCACGGCGGCGAGAGCCGAGGAGCCGGCGGGCAGCGCGACCTTTGTGACGGTGCCATCCTGCGCGGTGAGGGTGACGGTGGTCGCCCCCGTTGTCGTGTTGGCAAGATGAAGCTGGGGCGAGGGCCCACGCGCCACCGTGAGCTGGGCATGGTCGTCAAGCTCGCTGGCGGCGGACAGCCAAGTGAAGTCGGTCGAGCCTCCGACCACCGCCGTCGACACCCGCACGGCGGCGATAACCGGTACCGGGGTGATCACTTTGACGGTGTAGTTTCCGTCGCCGAGATCGCTGAAGGGCACGTCGACGACGCGACCGGCTTCGAGTTGGTAGGTGAACGAGGTTCCCGCTGCCGTTGCATCTTCTGGGATGACATTGATGGTGGTCGAAACCGTGCCCGTTCCCGGCGCGAACAGTCGCAATACCGGCACCACATCGTTGTAGTCGGCACCCCTGCCGAGAAGCGCCTGGACGGCCGCGGAATTGGCGACCAGTAGGCCGGGGATCACGTTGCTGGCCGCCGGCGCGCTGGTCGGGCCGATGATGTCGACGCCGCCCGCATCGAGCCCGCGAATGATCGACTCCTGCAGATTGGCGACGACCTGCCCCCCCGAGCTCGAGACGTGCACGATCGGCGACACGATGTTGGGGCGGAATCCGGCCAGGGAGAGCACCCGCTGTCCGCGAGCCGGCACGATGATTCCCGAGGTGCCAGGCGCGGCGATCAGCCCGGTTTCGCCGTAGAGCACGATGTTCGCCGTCGCGGCGACCTCTGTCGGATTGCTCAGGGTCAGCAGCGTGGTGCGACCGACCGTGGTGGCGCCCCCGGCCAACCAGCTATCGCCGTTCGCGACACCGCAGTCGGCGGCGGCCAGCCCCACGAAATCGTTGGCCTTGACCGACTGGGATTGCGCCCCGCTGAGCAGCAGCTGCGCGGCCGCCCCCGGGTCGGGCGGCGTGCTGACGACGATCGGTGCCGACGCGCTGCCGCCCGTTGAGGCATCCGAACTGGTCAGCGGTGTCGCATCGATCGATCCCGCGCTGGAGCGGTAGTCGGTATCGGGCTTGCCGATCGCCGAGACGGTCGTGGCGCCCCGCCCGGTCTCGTCCGACAGGCGCACTACCGCGCCGGGGCAGACCAGCTGTTGGGCGGTGGGCACCGGGGTGATGACCGTGCTCGGTGGGACGGCATGGATGCCCGGCAGCGGCAGCAGGGCAGACGCCGCGATGGTGGCCGCGGCGACCCCGATCCCGATTAGTCCGGTCATGACTCTGGCACTCACGATGGCAACCCCACGCACCGTGACCGGTGTGCGCGGTTCGACGACGTCGACCTCTTGCTCGGGAAAGAGGTCATCCTGGGGCGCGGATTCCCCGGGTAGCTCGCGTTGGTCGCTCACGGCGCCTCCTCCGGCTCGCTGAGTTCGACCACACCTCGGGGCCCCCGTGCCGAGCGCAGCCGCCGGCGCCTCGTGGTGGGGATGGCCAGCAGCAGGGTGAGGGCGAAGACGATGCCCTGCCCGACCAGGACGGCAATGCCGTATGGCGTGCCGAACGGCCCTGGCCCGGTGGGAGCGGGCCCCGCCGTGATGCCCTGGTAGTGCCAGAGGTATCCGTTGGCGGTGTCACCGACCGGCGAGAGAATCCGGTTGCCATTGAGGGCGTCGGTAATGCGTTGGCGCGCCGGGCCTGTCGCACTGTCGCTCGAGTGCGGAACGAGTACGAAAGCCAACTGCAGCGCATTCAGTTCGCTGCCGACATCGAAGCCACTTCGCGACGAGATATTGCCGGCCAGAGTGGCCAGCCGCAGATCGGCCGCGCTTGTCTTCAGATCGGTGGCATCGAGAGTGGACTGCTCGTCGAGCGTGGTGCCCGGCCCACGATGCACGGTGACCGCGACGCCCCCGGCCGGCTGGGCGGCCAGCTCGAGCGTGCCGAGGGTAGGGTTAGTGACCGCTTCTGCGGAGACGAAAGCCGGCAGCAGCCGACCGTTAGTCTCGCGAACCGCAATGGCCCCGGCCGCCGCGGCGCTCAGTAGCGGCACGGCGACCAGAGCGAGGGCGATGCCGGTCACGATGGCGGGCAGAGCGGCGCGGGTACCGAGCGCTTCGAGGGCGACCACCATCGCGCCGATCAGGCCCAACCAGTACAGACTCAGCCCGGAGCCCGCCCAAATCGGAGTGGCCATCGCCCCCACCATGCTCACCTCGACATGCGTACCGATGACTGCCGTCGCGAAGCCCATGAGTGCGAGCAGCAGCGCGGGAATCGACCGCGGCGAGCCGGGCAGGAACAGCGCGAGTAGCGCCAATACCGCCAACGGGATGAGCAGCACAG
This sequence comes from Salinibacterium sp., assembly GCA_025352485.1. Taxonomy (GTDB): domain Bacteria; phylum Actinomycetota; class Actinomycetes; order Actinomycetales; family Microbacteriaceae; genus Rhodoglobus. The sequence goes on along the minus strand of JANXTJ010000234.1, from coordinate 4,053 downwards.
CGGCGATCGCGGCGGCGGGCACCGCGGACAGGCCGATCCCGACCAAAAAGGCATTCCAACCGGCCGAGCCGGCGTCGGTGGAACCGATCAGCAGATGCCAGCCGGAGGGCGCCGCGTTCACAACGGGGACGCCCGGATCGGCGAACAGTGCCACCCCGTTGCCGCGCCCGAATTGCGCCATGACCACGGGAAAAAAGAGTGCGGCCGCTGGCACCGGGATGCCGATGAGCCGCAGAATGCTCTTCGGCCGCGCGATGAGCCAGGCCAGCCACGCGATGGTGAGGGCCGGAACCAACACCGGTGCGGACGCCGCCACCGCCGCGAACAGCAGCCCTGCCACCGCCGCCATCGACCAGCTCCGCGCCGCATTGACCGTGGCCAGCACGAGCACCGGAAGTAACACGTGCGCCAGAACCGCGCCGAGGTGCCCTCCGTTGAGGGACGCCAGCAGTGGTGGCGCCAGGGCCCAGCCGAGCGCGGCCACCGCGGGGGCCCACGGCCGTGCCGAGAACCGGGCGGCACAGCACCAGGCGGTGACCGCCGACAGCGGGATAGCGACCAGATACAGCGCGACGATGCTGAACGAGGGCGACCAGAAGGTGATCGAACCGATCACCGCGAGAAGGTAAGAGAACGGGTCTGCCGCGCCGATAAAACCGGGGCCGATGTCGCGCCAGGCGTAGCCGACGTGCGACCAGAGCTCGGCGGCATTGCCGCTGAGCGGCGTGAGACCGCCTCCGGCGAGCGCCGTGGCATTCGCGAGGCGGCCGAAGGCGATGACACCGGCGAGCGCAGTCAGCAGCACCATCCACGCCCCGCCGCCGGCGAAGAACGCCGGGCCCACTCGAGCAGGAGCAGCGGGTGCGGAGACCGCACGATCGTGTGCGCGATGTTCACGCACCTCCGACCACGGCATCCGGAGGGCATCGACGGCCCGCCAGCCGAGGGCGCGCGTGCGGCGCAGATTTCGGCGAGCGACGGGCACCGCCGTGTCGAAGGCGCCGGCAATACCGGCGGCCAGTTCTCCGCCGATCAGGGCTGGTCGCTTGGCGGCGAGGTGACCGAGAGAGCGCAGAATCGCCAGCGGCACGATGCTCAACCAGTGCAACGGAACCGCGAGGGCCGGCGCATAGGCCAACCGGCGATGCACCTGAGCCGCCCGGTGCAGGCGGTTCTGGGATCCGGCCGACAGCGACCGACGCCCGAACAGTTCGGCGGCGCCCGCGCTCGACACCCGCGCTGACGGCACGCCGACCACGCGGTGGCCGGCGAGCCGAACCCGCACGCAAAAATCGAGGGCGGCATCGACGCTGGGCAAGGCCGGGTCGAAGCCACCGAGCTCGGTGAATACGCGACGGCGCACGAGCATCCCGCCGGCGGCGACTCCCAACAGGTCGCTCTGGATGTCGAACTGGGCCTGATCGAGTTCGTCTGTGACCACGGCGATGCTCCGACCGAACCGCGTCAGCGTCTCGCCGAAACTCGAAATCACGCCAGGCTCATCCCAGCGCATCAGTTTCGGGCCGGCGACGGCGACGGAGGGGGCAACTTCGACGGCGCCCAATAGTGCCGAAAGCGCGGGGGGGGAGGGCGCATTGTCGTGGCCGAGAAGCCAGAGCCAGTCGTTGTCGACGGCGGGCGGGGCGGCCACCTGAAGGGCGTGCGCGACGGCGCCGCCAAAGGAGCGGCGGCCCGGTGTCGTCACACACTGGGCCAGGGCCGCATCGCTCAGCAGCCGTTCTGACGTGTCAGACGAGCCGGAGTCGACGAAGATGACGGAGTCGGGTCGCCGAATCTGTGCCGCGAGGGCTGCGATGGTACTGGGCAGGTACTGGTCCCCGTTGCGGGCAACGAGTACAGCGGTGACTTTCGGTTGCATAACAGTGCGAGACTATGCGCCCCCGCCGGGCCCGCCGAACTGACTCGCGGTGCAACGCCAAACTCCGAGGCACTGTTAGCCTCTGGCCGTGCCCGGTTTGAGCGAATGGTTCTCGCAGTTCCTGCGCTTCTTCGCGAGCTCTGCCGCCGGGCTGGTCACTGACCTTGGCCTGTTCCAGCTCGGGATTCTCGTCGGGCTGCCGCCGTGGGCAGCGAACGCCATCAGTGCAACGACCGCCATTACCGTCGTGTATTTTCTCGCGGTCAGATTCGCCTTCGGTACTGACCCGCGACCGGCAACCTATGCGCTCTTCTTCGGGTGGTACGCCACGTCGGTCGTCGTGTCTTCGACGGTCATCCAATTCGCCTCATCGATGACCGATGTCACACCGTTCATCTGGAAGCTGGCGACGATCCCGATCTCGTTTGTTCTGAACTACCTGTTCAGCAGGTTTTTGTTCCGAGACCGCGCGCGGGGCTGATGCCTCGGCGGGCGCGGCCACAGCCTTGCCCTGACAGCCGTGAGCGCTCAGACGGCCTTTTTACGAAGTTTGCGGCGCTCGCGCTCGGACAGTCCGCCCCAGATTCCGAAGCGCTCGTCATTCTCTAGCGCGTAGTCGAGGCAGCGTGACTTGACCTCGCAGGTGGAGCAGATCTTCTTCGCGTCGCGGGTTGATCCACCTTTTTCCGGGAAGAACGCCTCGGGGTCGGTCTGTGCGCAAAGCGAGTCTGACTGCCAGGCGAGAGGATTCTCGTCCTGCTCGATCGGCTGCTGGCGAACCCCCGGAACGCCGAGCCTGACCGGATCAACGAACCAGTCGTCGGGAACACCCACGCGATACCCGTTGTTCGCCATGCTTTGTCTCCCCTCCGCCCCAGCTCCTGCCGCGAGCGTTAGGGATAATTACACCGGTGTAGTTACCCCCGCGTCAAGTCGCAGATCATAAATGCCTCAACTTGACTCTGAGGGTTCTATTCTGCGGCGTGTTGCCAACCAGTGCGACTGGATCATCTCTGTGAGCGTGTGCCGCATCCGCCAATCGAGGTCGCGGGCCGCAAGATCACCCGCCGCCACAATCCGGGCGGGATCCCCGGCGCGACGCGGCGCGACGACGGGCGTGAAGTCGATCCCCGTGACGTCAGCGACGGTCGTCATGATTTCGCGCACGGAGACCCCGTCCCCGCTGCCGAGGTTGTAGGCGGGCTCGACCGGCTCGCCGGCAGCCAGCCGCTTCGCCGCCGCGACGTGGGAGGTCGCCAGGTCGACCACGTGGATGTAGTCGCGCACGTTCGTGCCGTCGGGCGTGGCGTAGTCATCGCCGTTGATCTGCGGGATGCGCCCCTCGTCGAGGGCCGTGAAAATGAGCGGGAAGAGGTTGTGCGGGCTCGCGTCGTACACCGCGGGGTCGCCAGAGCCGACGACGTTGAAGTAACGCAGCGCCGTGTGCCGCAGCCCGCGGGCGACGCCCTGATCGGCAAGCAGCCACTCGCCGATCAGTTTCGACTCGCCATAGGGCGACTGGGGGCTCTTGGGGGTGCTCTCGGTCACGAGGTCGACATCGGGAGTGCCGTAGACCGCAGCGCTCGACGAGAACACGATCTTGTCGACGCCTTTCTCTTGCATCGCCGCGAGCAGTGTCGCCGTTCCTTCCACGTTCTGGCGGTAGGTGTGCAGCGGCTCTTTCACTGAGACGCCGGCGTACTTAAACCCGGCGACGTGGATGACGCCACGCACGTCGTGCCGCGCCAGGGTTTCGACGAGCAGCGCGCCGTCAAGAATCGAGCCGCGCACAAAGGGCACGCCGGCCGGCACAAACTCCTCGTACCCGCTGGACAGATCATCGAGCACGACCGGTGCAAGCCCGGCCTCCGCAAGCGCCCGCACCACGTGTGCCCCGATGTATCCGGCCCCGCCCGTTACCAACCACGTCATGGGGTAACGCTACCGGGGGTTTATCGTGCGGGGTCTGGCGGGCGCCACGGGGCGGGGTTAGCCCAACAGCGCGAGGTCGGCATCGACCATGGCGTTGACAATGTCCTCAAATCCCAGGGTGGGGGCCCAGCCGAGCACCGCGCGCGCGCGGCTGGCGTCGCCCGACTGTTCTCGCGCGTCGCCTGTTCGCAACAGTCCTGCCGAGACGCTCACGCGTTTTTTCCAGTCATCCACGCCAGCAC
>JANXTJ010000221.1 GCA_025352485.1 Salinibacterium sp. | reverse complement strand
GACTACGTCGATCTCTACCAACAGCATGTGCCCGACACCGCGACGCCGATTCAGGAGACGCTGTCGGCACTCGACGAGCTGGTGAAAGAGGGCAAGGTGCGCCACATCGGCTGCACCCAGTTTTCGGCCGAACAACTGAGGATTGCGGATGCCGCGGCGCGCGCCCTCGGTACGACCCCGTTCATCTGCGCTCAGAGCGAGTACAGCCTGCTTGAGCGTTCCGTCGAGCAGGCCGTGCTGCCCACGGTCATCGATCTCGGAATGGGTTTCCTGCCCTTCTTCCCGCTGTACAACGGCCTACTGACCGGTAAGTTCACCCGAACCCAGCGGCCGGTCGACTCGCGGATCTCACGCCAGCGCCCCCAGGTCGCCGACGACGCACCGTGGAACACCATCGAGGCCTACGCGGCCTGGTGCGCCGTAAACGGTGTCTCGATGCTGCAGGCGACCTTCGGCTGGCTACTCGCGCAGCCGGGGCTCACGAGCGTGATTGCCGGCACGACGAGCGCGCAACAGCTCGCTCAGAACGTGGCAGCAGCATCCTGGGAGCCGACAGCAGAGCAGGCCGGGCAACTCTCGCAAATCTTCGCCGGGCCCAACGATCTGGTGCAGTAGGGCCCGGCGCCGCTAACTCTTCGGTGCGACCCCGTTGGGGTCGCGCGGCGCAATGTTGATGCTCTGGTTGAGTTGATCGCCCTTGGCGTTGAGGGCGTTGAGTTGCGCGACGAGGTCGTTGTACTGACCGTGCCTCGATTCGATGGAGCGGTACAGCGCGTCGAGGCGCCCCTGCCGGGCGGTGAGCGCGTCGCGCGCCGAATCGAAATCGCCCGGCGAGCCGAATGCGCCGGACTGGGCTTTCGCATTAAAGGCCTTCACGTCGGCACCGAGCTGGTCGTATCCGGAGTTGTAGCTGGCGTAATCGGCGTCGATCCCGCTGGCGAGCGTCTTGATCTGGGCCACGAGGTCGGTGACCTGTTGTGCCTGTGCCACGAAGACGGCATTCGATTTTTCGTGCAGCGCCGCGACCGCCTTGCGGTTGACGAAGTACTGCGCGTAGTGCTTTTCGAGAGCGGGCGACAGCTCGGTATATTCGGTGCCGAGAATGGAGTGCAGCTCGTTCAAGCGTTCTCCCGGCTCTGACTTGGCATAAAACGCGAGCGTGGTGGCGAGGGTCGCGTCATCAGGGCGCTTGGTGACCTCGGCCTCGAGCAGCGGAGCGAGCGTCGCTCGTTCAGCATCGCTCATCCGATCCCACACGGCGTGCAGGGTCTCGTGTGAGGCGACCACCTCTTCGAGGCCGTCGAGCCGATCGTCGGTAACATCGAAGAGGTGGATGCTGCGATCGACGGGAAGGTAGCAGCCGAGAATCCCGACTCCCTCTTGGTGTGCTGCACAGACGTTATCGAAGGTCCCGCCGGTGGCGATGAGGGGCCGGCTCGCATAAAACAGGAAACGACCCTCTTCGGTCATCGTCGAGCGCGTGGCGTATTCGGCGATCACGGTGCTCGGCGTGAAGTTCCAGACGGCAAGTTGGTCACTGACGCGATCGCGGTGCGTGGCCAGCCAGCCAACGGCCGCGATCAGAGCGATGTTGAGCACCACCACCAGCACGATGCCGACCGCCCTGCCGGCGCCGAGTCGTGCGCGAGTCGGTGGCGCCGCTGGGCTGGGCGGGGGTGCGGTGTGTGTCACGGCTGCAAATCTAATGCAGCGGGCCGGCGGCATCCCGATAATACGGTCACCGTCGGCCCGCTGTGGGGGTGAAAACTACTTCTGGAGAACGACCTGCAGGTCGAGGGTGATCGTGACCTCATCGCCGAGGGTGACCCCACCGGCCTCGAGCGGAGCGTTGAAGCTCACACCGAAGTCTTGACGGTTGATCTTCGTAGTCGCGGATGCCCCTGCCTTCGTGTTGCCGTAGGAGTCCTGCATCACGCCGCCGACCTCGCCCTTCAGCACGATCGGCTTGGTGACGCCGCGCAGGGTGAGCTCACCCGCGACGGTGAAGTCTCCGGCGGCGAAATCGCCCTCGAAGGAGGTGGAGGTGAACGTCATCGTCGGGTACTCCTCGACGAGGAAGAAGTCGCTCGCGCGCAGGTGGTTGTCGCGTGCCTCGACGCCGGTGTTGACCGAAGCGATGTCGATGGTTGCCTCGACGGTCGATTCGGCCGGGTTCTCCGCCGTCACGATGGTCACGTCGAAGGTGCCGAAGATTCCGCGCACCTTGGTGATCATCAGGTGCTTCACGGAGAAGGAGATTTCGGAGTGGGTCGGGTCGAGCTTCCAGGTGCCGACGATGTAGTCGGGGTGGATGTCGGTTGCGTTTGTCATAACGCCTATAACGGTGGGATGAGCGCCAGCATTCCCGATTTAGTGGACTTGTCATCTAAATTTTAGAAAGGTTTCCGTCAGTGACCGGTGAGTGGCCCCATCAGCCGGGCGGCCAGCGACGGTCGACCGGTCATCCGCTCCTCCGCGTCGGCGACTGTCATGGCCGCCAGCCCCGCGTTCGCGCCGAGAAAGCGCAGCGGCTCCGCCTCCCAGCTCGGCGAGAAATGGTTCACCCAGGGCAGCCGCGCGAACTCTGAGTCGGTGTTCGTGATCAGGTCGGCGAGGGTGCGCCCGGCAAGGTTCGTCGTGCTGAGGCCGTCACCCACGTAGCCTCCCGCTGAGGCGATACCGGTCTTGGGGTCAAGGTTGGCGCTGGAATGCCAGTCTCTGGGTACGCCAAGAGGGCCACCCCAGGTGTGCGTCACCGCCACGGTTCCGATGGCGGGAAACATTTCGGAGAGGGTACGTCGCAGGTGCTCAAACACCCCGGGGACCCGGTCGTACTTCGCCCTGATGGCACTGCCCCAGTGGAAGCGGGCGCCGCGCCCGCCGAACGCAAAACGGTTGTCGGCCGTGCGCTGACCGTAAACCAGCAGGTGACGG
>JANXTJ010000202.1 GCA_025352485.1 Salinibacterium sp. | reverse complement strand
TCATTAACATCCAGGCGTTCAACGCGACCGGTAAGGACAACCGGCGCATATATGACGAGCTCGATGACTTCCAGTCGCGTCGTCCGATAGACGGGGTCTGCTGCACGGTTTGGTGACAGTTTCTAGTCACGCAGCCAGTGCGGCTGGCGTGTTTATGATGGCCTCGAATTCGACCGGCGTCAAACGGCCCAGGCGTGCTTGCCGGCGGCGGCGGTGATAGGTGCGTTCGATCCAGGTCACGATCGCGATGCGCAGCTCCTCTTGCGTTGCCCAGGAGCGGCGGTTGAGGACGTTTTTCTGCAGCAGGCTGAAGAACGATTCCATCGCGGCGTTATCGCCGCAGGAGGCGACCCTGCCCATGGATCCGACCATGCGGTGCCGGGCCAAAGCACGCAGGAATTTCCGACTTCGAAATTGCGATCCACGATCGCTGTGAACTACACAACCGGCAACATCTCCGCGCATCGCGACGGCGTTGTCCAGAGCGTTGACGGCGAGGCCGGACTTCATCCGTGAGTCGATCGAGTATCCGACGATCTTGTTCGAGAACACGTCTTTCACCGCGCAGAGATAGAGCTTGCCTTGGGTAGTGGTCCTATGTTCGGTGATGTCCGTCAGCCAGAGCTGGTTCGGGCGCTCGGCGCTGAACTCATGACGGACGCGCCCGTTTCCGTCGATGACCGTGCAGAGATCGTCGTGGACCGCAGGGCCGGGTCTCTTCCCACCCCGGCCTCGTTTCTTCCCGAAAGTGCTCCACCACGCGTTGTCGCGACAGATCCGCCACGCAGTCCGGTCCGCCATCGCCTCACCTGCCTGACGTGCTTCGTCCGCAAGGAGCCGGTGCCCGAACTCTGGGTCATCGTGGTGGGCATCAAACAGAGCATTCGCGCGATGGGCCTCCACCATCTCACTATCGGTGGTGGGGTCGAGTAGCCATCGGTAATACGGCTGGCGGGAGAGCTTCAATACCCGGCACGTCACCGTGACAGGGATCCTGTCTTCGGCGAGCTCTTTCACGAGCGGGTAGAACCTTTTCCCGGCAGGTTCGCCTGCGACAGATACGCTGCCGCCCGCCTCAACACCTCGTTCTCCTGCTCCAGAAGCCGGACCCGCTTGCGTGCTTCGCGAAGCTCGGCACCCTCCGTCCGACTCTGACCAGGCCGCACACCATCATCGACGGCGGCACGCTGCAACCACTTCTGCAACGTCATCGTGTGAACACCGAAATCTTTCGCGATCTGCTCGATCGTCACTCCGGACTCACGGTTGCGTGCGACGCGCACGACATCGTCACGGAACTCACTCGGGTAAGGCTTAGGCATAACAACATCCTTCCAGGCCGCCCTCCCGGGCAAGCCAGATCAGATGTCACCTATCCGTGCAGCAGACCCGGCTCATGAGGATGGCAGATGACTTGTTGGTGATGAAGGTGCTCATCTGGCTTGCCTGAGTGCTCGAATCTCCGGCGGCGGAGACAACGTTGAGGGCAACCCCCAATTTCTTTGCCTCCTGTGTAGCGCCCGCGATCTCGCCAACCCAGCCGACTGAGTCCGCAAACGACCAGGTTGCGTTGATGACGATCTTTGCGGCACTCGACGACCCACCGGATGGGGTACTGGCCGAGCATCCAGTCAGTACGATCGCTGTCGCGGCGAGGCCTGCGGCAATCGCTCCAAATTGCTTTCGCGAACCGTTCATGGTGAGTCTCCTTTGTCCGTGCGCAAGTTACGTAGTTTGTTTCGTCCGCGGTGCAATAGCGCCAACGCAATTCGACGTTTGCATATTTATGCAGTAGTGATTTGATACTGAATTTATATTGGCCTAGGGGCAACTGCATGTCAAGGTGAAACACCTTTTGGCGCGGCGCCAACACGCTCGTATTCGGTTGCCTCGACAATTTAGTCCTCAGCCGAGTCGTCGCCGCGCAAACAAAATGCGACTCGAAGCTAAGCAAGAATCACAGGATCATGCTGGCGGCCGAACGCGTGCGACGGCGAAAATGCCCGGTCAATGCCGCAACGCCGCTCCACCCGAGCGCGGACAAATGTTCCCTTGCTCAGCTTTGAGAACGACAGCCAGCTATGCAGCTGTCGTCGGTTCCCACTGACCGTGTCCTCACCGAAAGCGAAAAGAACGCCACGGTCACGGTCGCGTCGAACGAGTCATTCTGCTGCGCGAAAAGCGGGAACCCGACCGCGCACTTGCCCTCGAACTGCGGGACGGGACGAGATGAGATAGCGATGTCGCGCTCTTCAGCGCGGATAGACGTCTTCGAGATCGACCGCGAGACAAAATCCTTGTCGAAACTATTCGGGCATCACTAATGCCGAAATTCTCCCTGTGAAAGTCACCCGATTTCCCCGCGCCTGATCGACGCCGCGCGGTGCGCGATCTCACTCCGTTCGTGCTCGGGAAGGCGTGCGAGATTCTTCACCTGAAGTGCCATTCGCGGATGCCGGGCGAACCGGTCCTCGTGGCGCGCCAAGAAGTCCCAGTACAGCGTTGTGAACGGGCAGGCATCATCACCCACCCGCAGGTCCGGCCGGAAGCGGCATGACCCGCAATGGTTGCTCATCCGGTCGATGTATTTGCCGGTGGCAACATAAGGCTTGCTGGCCATGTAACCTCCGTCAGCGAACTGGCTCATCCCGAGCACGTTGGGCAGCTCAACCCACTCGACGGCGTCGACGTATACCGCCAGGTACCACTCGTGAACCTGTCGAGGATCGACGCCAAGAAGCTGCGCATAGAGTCCCGTGACCATGAGCCGTTGAATGTGGTGGGCATATCCGTAGTCCAGGGTCTGGGTAATGGCGTCGCGTAGGCAGGCAAGCTCGGTGTCGCCTGTCCAGTACCAGTCGGGGAGCTTTTCTGCGGCGCCGAGGGCATTCCCGTTCGCATAGTCCGGCATCGTCAACCAGTAAATGCCGCGCGCGTACTCACGCCAGCCGATCACCTGACGCACATAGCCTTCGGCCGCCTCGATGGGCACACGACCCGCTCGCCAGGCTTCTTCCACGCGCTCCACGACCTCACGCGGATCAAGCAGCTTGAGGTTGAGTGCGGCGCTGATAAGGGAATGATAGAGCCATGGCTCGTTCGACCACATCGCGTCTTGCCAGCGCCCGAAGTCCGCAAGACGTTGCTCAATGAAGCAGTCAAGTGCGATTAGCGCGTCGGTTCTAGTGACCGGCCAAGCAAAGCGATCGAGTGAACCCGGATGCTCGCCGAAATGCTCCTCGACCAGCTCGATCACGGCGCGCGTGATGGGGTCTGGCTCACAGAAAGCCGGCGGGGCCACGAGCCCGGGGCCTTTCGCGCCGAATGAGCGACGATTCTCGGAGTCGAAGTTCCATGCCCCGCCCGCCGGCGAGTCACCGTCCATCAGGATCCCGTGCGTGCGGCGCTGAGAGCGGTAAAATGTCTCCATGATCAGGCTTCGCCGCCCGTCGGCGTAGCGAGCGAACTCGTCCGTCGAACACAGAAAGTGACGATCAACGCGCTCGTCGAGGCGCACTCCCGTGGACGAGACCGCAGCCCGCAGGCTCTCGCGCACCTGCCACTCTCCGGGCTCTACGAGCACCACGAGCTGGGGTCGATGGCGTCCGATCGCGGCGATCAGCTCTGTGGCCAACGTGCCGTTGTTGTCGGGGTCATCCATTGCCCGGTAGTCCACGGTGAGACCCACGCCGCGCAATTGACCTGCGAAGTGACGCATCGCGGCAAGGAAGACTGCTATTCGGGGCTTGCTGACCCAAACCTTCTTCGACTCCTCCGCCACTTCGGCCATCCACACAACATCCTGCTGCGGGTCGACGTCATCGAAGGCCGCCGAATTGTGGTTCAGCTGGTCACCGAGTACCACGATGAGCTGACGTGCGTCACCACTCACGAGTCGAGCCTCGAACGTCCCCGACGACACGTGCCACTGCAGTAGCGCACGTCGTCCCAGTTTTTGGCCCACGCCTTCCGCCACGTCATGGTGCGACCGCATACGGCGCAGGGCTTGGCCGGCAAATGGGACTTGTTGCCCTTGAAGTCGTGCCGGTTCGTGCCCACCGTTCTACGTTACGGGAATCAGACCGGCTTCAAACCTGCAGCGCTTCAATTTCGGTCACGCCGATGGGCTCGCGCACCGGTTTGAGCGCCACGATCGCGCGCGTCGTGCCGTTGCTATGCCGGAGTGATCACGCCCGTAAGCCAGCCGCGCAACCCCGCCTCGCAGGCACCAACTTCTGCTAGCGCAACGCGCTCGTCATCGGCGTGGGCCTTGAGCGGATCGCCGGGACCGTAATTCACGGCGGGGATGCCGCGTGCCGAGAAGCGTGCGACATCGGTCCATCCGTACTTCGGATTTGCCTCTCCACCGACGGCAGCGAGGAACTCTCTCGCCAACGATCCGTTGAGGCCGGGTCGTGCGCCGGCGGCGGCATCGACCACGGTGATCGCGTGTGCGCCGAAAAGCTCGTGCATGTGGGCGATCGCCTCCTCGACCGTTCGACTTGGTGCGAAGCGATAGTTGATATGGACCATGCACTCATCCGGGATGACGTTGCCTGCCACTCCGCCGCTAATGCCGACCGCATTGAGCCCCTCCCGATAGACGAGGCCATCGACTTCAACCTCACGGGAAACATACGCGGCAAGGGTGTCCAGAATCTCGGCCGCATCGTGGATGGCGTTGTGTCCCACCCATGCGCGGGCTGAGTGGGCGCGCGTGCCGTGGGTGCGCACCTCGATTCTGAGGTTGCCGTTGCAGCCACCCTCGATCATGGCTCTGGTCGGCTCGCCGAGAATGGCGAAGTCCCCGACGAACAGGTCGGGTCGATGGCGCTCAAGACGGGCGAGGCCGTTGAGGTCTTCGGAGACCTCTTCATGGTCGTACCACATCCAGGTCACGTCGACCAAGGGCTCCGCGAGCTCCGCGGCGAGCTTAAGTTGAACGGCGAGACCGGCCTTCATGTCGACGGTGCCGCGACCCCAGAGGTAGTCGACGCCATCCTCTGTTTCGAAGCGGGTAGGAAGGTTGTTGTTGAGCGGCACGGTGTCGATGTGGCCGGCGATGACGACCCGCTTGTCGCGGCCGAGGTTCGTGCGGGCGA
>JANXTJ010000172.1 GCA_025352485.1 Salinibacterium sp. | reverse complement strand
GCTGCACGACGGCGCCGCCGCCGATCCTCGGCTCGCCGACGCTATCGAGGTCATTCGGGCCGCCCGCGAACCGGACGGTCGCTGGCTGCAGGAGCGTCGGCATCCCGGCCGGGTGTGGTTCGAAGTAGATGTTGGGCCGGGGGAGCCGTCACCGTGGCTCACCTTTTACGCGACGCGCGCTCTTCAGTGGTGGGATAGCCGGGAATTGCCGCAGAGCCAAGCGACGGGTTCACGCTGACACGACGATTCCCGTGATGTCGATGACGTCAAGGACGACGACCTCTGGCTCCGTACTCGGTCGAGTCCCGCCGAATGCAGCGTCGACCGCGGAGTGGATGCGATTCTCAAATGCCTGTGCGCAGAGTTTCTCTGATTCCCACACATCGATGTAGCGCAGCCCACCGTCGGGCCGACGAATGCACAGGTGCAGCAATAGGCCGCGTAGCGGTGTGTCGCCGAGCTCCTGAATAACCCGGCGGTAGGTGGGCTCGTCGAGCGGCACATCTTGGGTGAATGCGTAAACCATCATTAGGCTCCTAATGTTTAATCCGAATGCACTTCGGATGAATAGGGCTATTGTTGTCGATGTGCCTAGTGTCAATCCCTCCCGTCACTACAATTCCGAACTTCGCGCAACTCGGGCGGCCGAAACGCGTCAGCTGATTTTGAATGCCGCATGGGCGCTCTTCACCACGCGTGGCTATGTGGCCACGACAGTCAGCCAGATCGCCTCAGTAGCGGGGGTGTCGGTCGACACTCTTTACGCGGCGGTGGGGCGCAAGCCGGTAATTCTGCGGGAAGTCGTTGAGGCCGCAATCTCGGGAAAAGGGGTCACGATTCCGGCGGCGGAGCGCGACTACGTTATCAACGTGCGAGCCGCGACCTTCGCCGCAGAGAAGGTGAAGATCTATGCCGAGGCGATCGCGTCGATGAGTCCGCGCACGGCGCCCATCTTTCGGGCACTCAGAGACGCGGCGAGCACGGACGAGGGTTGTGCCGCTCTTGAAAAGGAGATCAGGGTGAGGCGCGCCGCGAACATGCTGTTGTTCGCCGCTGACCTTCGCGTACCCGGCGAAACCCGAGACGACATCACCGACCAGTACATCGCGGACGTGGTCTTCGTGACAGCGGGTGCAGAGCACTATGCCCAGTACGTCGAGCAACGAGCATGGACGGCAGGCCAGTTTGGGGACTACCTCAACGAGCTGTGGCAGAAACTGTTTCTGCGCTAAAGCATCCGTACGATATTGTTCTGCAGTTCTCTGGCGGCCACTCCACGGCAACTCATTTTCACCCGATTGGTAGGAAGATATGTCCGACGCCATCAGCACTTTCGAGGAAATCAGTCTCGGCGTACCCGATGAAATTCCGGTTCCAACGGGGGTTTCGGCCGATGTCGCAGATGCTGTCCGGGCCCTCTACACCGACGGCACCGTCGGTAAGAAGGGTGCGTTTTCGCGGGAGTGGACGACGGCGATGGCGGAAGACATCTACATCGCCTTCCACGAAGCGCTGTCGAGGAAGGGCGGTGCGATGGGTCGAGGACCCCGTCGCTACTACGTCGAAATTCATCCCGAACAGCTTCGTGGGTGGACTGAGCTCGTCGACAACCCGTGGGTGCGCGAGGTGAGCGAGGCCGTCCTCGGCCCTGATTACCAGATCGTCGAGCTCGGTTTCGACATCCCCTTCCCGGGCGCGAAGAATCAGCCCTGGCATCGGGATTTCCGGATGCCCGAACAAACTAGCGTGGGGAGGCGACTGACGTCACTGGCGTTCAACCTCACAGCCGTCGACACCGTCGAGGAAATGGGGCCTTTTGAGATCGTCCCAGGCACCCAGTGGGACACGTCGCCTGATTTCGAGCACGGCATGTTTCCTGACAAGAAGTTCTACCCGAGGTTCGCTGACCGCGCGGTGCGGAAATACCCAACGATGGGCGACATTGCCGCTCGGTCCGCACTGACGATCCACCGCGGTACGCAGAATTTCTCGTCGCAGCCGAGGCCCGTGCTTGTGCTCGGGATGGACGCACCAGGTGCCGGCAACGCCGCGCACCACGATATGGCGGTGACCCGTGCTTTTTATGAGGCACTCCCTGAGCGCGTTCGAGCCCACCTGGTTTGTCCCGTGGTCGACGAGCTCACCCCGATCACCCAAAGCACGACATTGAGGGCCTCATGATGGGCGGCGCTTAGCATCGACGGAGTGGTCGTGAGCGATAGCGAAACGTGACGAAACCATTGCGTTAATTAACTAAATGGTTTATTATTGGCCGATGGCAACCGATCGGCTTTCGCGAACCTTTGCGGCTCTCGCAGATCCGACCCGACGAGCTATTCTCGGTCGACTCTCGATCGACTCATCCACCGTGTCCGACCTGGCGGCTCCATTCGACATGAGCCTGCCCGCCGTATCGAAGCACCTGGCGGTGCTGGAACGAGCTGGCCTCATCTCGAAGATCCGTGACGCTCAGTGGCGTCGCGCGACGTTGCGCGCCGCGCCGCTGGGGGAGGCGGCGTCATGGATCGGTGACTATCGCCAGTTCTGGGAACTCAGTTTCGACTCGCTCGACGAGCACCTCGACGCGCATCTCGGAGTTGAGGCAGAGAGTACGCCGGTTCTCGCATCGACAGAAGAGCTGTCAAAAAACTAACGCAGCAGAGAAGCATAGGTCGCAATGTCTGAAGCAGGGTTCTCTCTCACTCGCAGGTTCAATGCCCCTCGCGAGGTGGTGTTCGACGCCTGGGTCGACCCGGTACGTTTCGCTGTGTGGTGGGGAGTCCGATGAGACACTACTTGACATAATGCGCATTATCGGATGTTTAGCGGGCTGAATTCGTTTCCATAAAAACGCCGAAATATCCGTGGGTTACGGTTACGAAATGTCACTCGCGCACACCCAAGCCCCTGTCAGCGTCACTGTTCGTGGCTTTTTCGCTCTGACAGCGGCCGCAGAAGAGCTGCGATCGGCCTTGATC
>JANXTJ010000236.1 GCA_025352485.1 Salinibacterium sp. | reverse complement strand
TCTTTGGCTTCGAGCTCACGCCGGCCGAGATGGCTGCCATCGACGGTCTCGACACCGGCAAGCGCACCGGCGGAGACCCGGAGACGGTCGGCGCGGTTTAGCAGTACTGAGCTGGCGGGCGCTCGCCGGGTTTCTGGCGGGCGCTTGCTCCACTACAGCGTGACGGTCACGCCGCGCGGAGTGTCAACGAGCACGGTGCTGCCCGCAAATGCAGCCTCGAGCTGGGCGCGGGTTTCGGAGAAGTGTTCCCAGTCGGCGGTGTGGAGGCCGACAACGGTGCGCGCGCCGAGGATTGCGGCGGCGCGCACAGCATCCGGTGAGGTGAGGGTCAGCGCGCCGTCGATGCCAGGCACGCGCGCGGCGCCGGCGAAGAGCAGGGCGATGGCGACATCCGGAAACGAGCTGGCGATCTGCTCGACCAGCGGGATCGACGCGTTATCGCCGGAGACGTAGACCGTCGGCTCGCCGGGTGCCTGAAGAACGAAGCCGGTCACCCTACCGACCAGGCTCTCGCTGCCGGGCGGGCCGTGCAACGCGGGGACGGCCGTGACGGTGACGGGGCCGAGCTCGTGGGTCTCCCAGGAGTCGAGGCCGACGACGGATCCGCCGAACAGGTCGGTCGCGGCATCCCGGGTCGAAAGGGTAGTGAGGCCGGTGGCGATCAGCTCGAGCCCCTCGTAGTCGAGGTTGTCTTTGTGGCCGTGGTGGCTGAGCAACACGAGGTCGATTTGGCCGAGCGCCGAGCGATCTAACGCCGGGCCAGCGGTCTTCACCAGAGTGGTTTCGCCGGGGTCGGAGTAGGAGCGGGGCGGGTCGAGCGTCGGGTCGGTGATGATGCGCAGCCCGGCATATTCGAGCACGGCGGTGGGGCCACCGATCCACGTGATGGTCGTCGTCGACATAGCCTGAGACTATGCCCAATCGATTGGCGGATGCTGCAAGCCCCTACCTGCGCTCGCACGCCGAGAATCCCGTCGATTGGTGGCCGTGGGGGCCGCAACCGTTCGCCGAAGCGGCCCGCCGCGACGTGCCCGTATTCGTGTCGATTGGGTACTCGAGCTGTCACTGGTGCCACGTCATGGCGCGGGAGAGTTTCAGCGACCCGACCATTGCCGCGCTACTGAACGAGAGCTTCGTCTGCATCAAGGTCGACCGCGAGGAGCACGCGGAAGTCGACGCCACCTACTTGGCCGCGGCCGAGTCATTCACGCCCGATTTGGGCTGGCCGTTGAACGTTTTTGTCACGCCGCAGGGGCGGATGTTTCACGCCGGAACCTACTGGCCGCCGACGCCGGTGGGCAGTCATCCGGCGTTCACGGCCGTGCTGGGCGCTGTACTCGAGGCGTGGAACGAGCGGCGCCCCGACCTCGAACGCAGCGGTCGCGCGATCGTTGAGGCGCTCGCGCAGGCGGCCCTGCCCGTTGAACCGGTCGCGGCTGCCGTCGACTTTGGCCTGGTGCTGGACGCCCTGGAGCGCCGGGAAGACACCACGTTCGGCGGCTTCGGCGGCGCACCGAAGTTTCCGACCGCCTCCCTGCTGCGCATGCTGGTGGAGCGGGCAGATGCTCGCGCTAATGCCCTGGGTGGCCGGGTGCTCGACGCGATGGCGGGATCGGCGCTGCGCGACCTCGACGGCGGGTTTTTTCGCTACGCCACGCGGCGCGACTGGAGCGAACCGCACTACGAGCGGATGCTCTACGACAACGCGCAACTGCTCGCCTGCTACGCACTCGCCGACCGGGCAGAGGTCGCGGAGGGGATCGCGGACTTCCTCGTGAGCACACTGCAGCATCCCGACGGTGGGTTCGCGTCGGCTCAAGACAGCGAGAGCACGGTCGACGGCCGCCGCGTGGAGGGCGAGTTTTACCTTCTCGACGCGGAAGCGCGCACCGCACAGCAACCGCCGGCGCTCGACAACAAGATTCTCACCGGCTGGAACGGGCTGGCCATCGAGGGCCTGTCAATCGTCGGCACCCTGCTCGAACGCCCGGACTGGATTGCGGCGGCGCGGCGCGCGGCCGATTTCCTGATCGCGCGGCACCTGCTGCCCGATCGGCTGGTGCGGTCCTCGATCGACGGGATGCTCTCGGATGCCCCGGCCACCCTCGAGGACTACGGGATGCTGAGCCTCGGCCTGCTGCACCTCGCGACCGCGACCGGCGAGGCTCGCTATGCCGTCCCCGCTCGCGCCCTGATCGATGAGTCGATGCGCGCGGCGCCCGCGGGGGACGCGGCGGCGGGGACGACTGCCGCCGCGGTGGGGTCAGCGGGGGAGCCGTTCGGGCTTCCCGGCGGTGGCGACCCTGTGCTCGCCGGGCAGGGCATCGCGATGGCCGCCGCGCGCAGCGACGGCGGTTACCCGGCGGGGCTGAGCGCCGCGGCAGCCGCCGCCTTCCGGCTCTATCTGCTGACCGGCCACGCACCTTATCGCCAAGCGGCCGAGGCCGCGGTTGCCGGGGTCAGCGCCGCGGCCACGGCGCAGCCCGCACCGTACGGGTCAGCGCTCGGCGTGCTGTCGGCACTAACCGCCCCTGTACGCCAGCTCGTGGTCGTCGGCGAGGCTCTCGGGCAGATCGCCAGACGCTGGCGCGGCGGCCTGTCGACGGTCGTGACCGAGAGGCAAGCGCTGGCGTTCGCGGCGGCCGGGTTCGAGCTCTACGAGGGGCGAACCCGCCCTGCTGCCTACCTCTGCACCGACTTCGTGTGCCGGCTGCCGGTCACCACGGCAGCCGAGCTGGTGGCACTGCTCTAAGGGCGGCAGGTGGCACGGGCGCAGGCGGCAGGCGCGCTCAGCGCACCGCCTTGCGGGCGGTGATCACTCCGGTGTCGAAGCCGAGGAGGTGCAGTCCGCCGTGGAAGCGGGCGTGCTCGATCTTGAGGCAGCGGTCCATCACGACGGTGAGCCCGTTGGCCTCGCCGTAAATGGCGGCATCCTGATCCCAGATGCCGAGTTGCACCCACACGGTTTTCGCACCGATCGCGAGCACCTCGTCGATGACCGCGGGAATGTCACTGGCCTTGCGGAATACGTCGACGATGTCGGGAACTTCTGGCAGGTCGGCGAGCGACTTGTACGACTTCTGGCCGAGGATTTCGTCGACCATCGGGTTGACGAAATAGACCCGGTAGTCACTGGACTGCAGCAGGTAGGTCGACACGAAGTAGCTCGAGCGGGTGGCGTTCGGTGAGGCACCGACGATGGCGATCGACTTCGCGCGACGCAGAATGCCAAGGCGCTCTTTGGCGGACGGCCCAATCCAGGTGCGCTGGGATTTCAGCAACTTAGCCAGCGGGGAGCTGGCCGGCAGGGCGCAGGTCAGGCCGTTCGCCAGTACGACGGTTTCGACGGCCGCGGGGGTTTCTGTGACGGTGCTCATGGTCAGCCTTTCGTTGCAGCGGCCAGCGCCTGGTCAAGGTCGTCAACGATGTCTTCGGGGTCTTCTATTCCCACGCTGATGCGCACGACGCCCGGCAGCACGCCCGCGTCGAGCAGTTGCTGCTCGCTGAGCTGGGCATGCGTCGTCGAGGCGGGATGAATCACCAGCGTCTTCGCGTCCCCGATGTTGGCGAGGTGGCTGGCAAGGTTCAGCGACTCGATGAACGTCTGGCCGGCGGCCCTTCCGCCCTTCACGACGAAGCTGAACACGGAGCCGGGGCCCTTCGGTAGATACTTCAGCGCGCGCTCGTGGTGTGGGTGATCTTCCAGGCCGGCCCAGAAGACGGTGTCGATGCGCGGGTCGGCGGCGAGCCATTCCGCGACGATCCTGGCGTTGTCGACGTGGGCCTGCATGCGATACGGCAGGGTCTCCACCCCGGTGGCGAGCAGCCAGGCCGAGTGCGGGGCCAGGCTCGGGCCGATGTCGCGCAGCTGTTCCGCGCGCAGCCGGGTCAGGAACGCGTACTCGCCGAAGTTGCCGTGCCAGTTCAGCCCGCCGTAGGAGGCGACCGGCTCGTCGAACAGCGGGAAGTGTTCGTTGGCCCAGTGGAAGCGCCCCGACTCGACGACCACGCCGCCGAGGGTGGTGCCCGCGCCGCCGAGAAACTTGGTGGCCGAGTGAATGACGACGTCTGCGCCCCACTCGATCGGGCGGTTCAGGTAGGGGGTCGCGACCGTTGAGTCGATGATTAGCGGCAGGTTGTGGGCGTGCGCGACCGCCGCAAGGCCCTCGATGTCGGCGATCTCGCCCGACGGGTTAGCGATGGTTTCCGCGAACACGAACTTCGTCTTGTCGGTGATCGCGGCGTCGTACTCGGCCGGATCGGCAGAGCGAACGAACGTGGTGTCGACCCCGAAACGACGCAGCGTGACATCCAGCTGGGTGATCGAGCCGCCGTAGAGATTGGCCGAGGATACGACGTGGTCGCCGGCACCGGCGAGGGAGGCGAAGGTGATGAACTGGGCGCTCAGCCCGGACGCGGTCGCCACGGCGCCGAGGCCACCCTCGAGGGAGGCGATGCGCTCCTCGAAGCTGGCCACCGTCGGGTTACCGAGCCGGGAGTAAATGTTGCCGTACTTCTGCAGGGCGAAGCGGGCAGCGGCATCCGCGGTGTCATCGAAGACGAACGCGCTGGTCTGATAGATCGGCAGGGCGCGAGCGCCGGTGACCGCATCCGGAATGTTGCCGGCGTGGATGGCGCGGGTACGGAAGCCATACTCGCGGTCGGCGCCGCCACGTCCGGCCTCGCCACGGTCGGAATTGTCGCGGTCGGGAGTGTTTTCAGCCATGAGAGCAGGCTACCCAATCGGCGCGCGGGCTCGGCCGCGGCCCGTAACCTACCGTCGCCGGCCGGTGCCGCTCGCCGCGATCCGGTTACTGGGCTATCGCCAGGTCGGCAGCCACCAGTGCGATGCGAGGTACCAGTAGTCGAGCTGGATGCCCGCCCAGAGCGGCCAGAAGAAGACGCTCAGTAGTGCGGCGATGCCGAGGAAGATCCCGACGATGCGGATGCCGCTGGTGCGTTTCCAGCGCGGATCTCTGGCGCTGCCCAAGATCAGCCCGATCACGAAGGTCAGCGCCAACAGCATGTACGGCTCGAACGCGATCGTGTAGAACTGGAAAACGGTGCGGTTCAGGTAGAGCAACCAGGGCAGGTAGCCGGCCGCGACCCCGGCGAGGATCAGCCCCACCCGCCACTCGCGGTAGCGCACCAGTCGGTAGAGCAGGTACAGCACCGCGGCCGTTGCCGCCCACCAGATGATCGGGTTGGCGAGGCCGGTGATCGAGGTGCCGCAATCGCTGAACGCGCAGCCGTTCACCCCGGCGGCATCGCCCTGGTAAAACATGCTGGTGGGGCGCACCATGAACAGCCAGGTCAGCGGGTTTGCCTGATAGCCATGCGGGCGCATTTCGTTGACGTGATAGCTGTACACGGCGGTCTCGAAGTGCCAGAAACTTTGGATGGTGTGCGGCACCCAGGCGAGCGGTCCGGTCCAGGCGTTGCCCGCCGACGCATCCGCCCAGTAGCGGTAATAGCCGTTGGAGGAGGCAAACCAGCCCGCCCAGGTGGCGAGGTAACCGGCGACCGCGATCGGCACGGTGAGCAAAAATGTGGCGGGCCCCTGCCGAAAGATAGTGCCGGTGACCCAGAACCCGATGCCGGCCCTGCGCCTGGCCACGGCGTCGACGACGAGGGTGTACACGGCGAAGGACGCCAAGAAGTAGAGCCCGCTCCACTTCACGCTGGCGGTCAGACCGAAGGCGAGGCCGGCAAGGATCAGCCATGGCCGCCACCAGAGCGCCGGGCCCCAGTCGATTGACCGCTGGGTGCCCTCGCGGCGGGCGACCCACCGGCCGAGCCGTTGTGAAGTCCAGCGCCGGTCGAGCAGGATCGCGCCGAAACCGAGCAGCGCCAGAAACATCACGGAGTTGTCGAGCAGCGCGATCCGGCTCATCACGATGGCGTTGCCCTCGATCGCCATTAGCAGCCCGGCGACCGTCGCCAACAGCACCGACTTGAAGAGGTAGCGGGCGATCAGCATGAGCAGCACCACGGCGAGGATGCCGACAATAGCCGTCGAGATTCGCCAGCCCACCGGGTTGTCGCCCCCGAATATCTGCATTCCGATGCCGATGATCCATTTGCCCAGCGGCGGGTGAACGATGAATGACGGATCGGTGAGGTAGCCGTTGACCTGACCGGCGTTGAACATCGGATCGGATTCGGCCGGCCACTGGGCTTCGTAGCCGAGGTGGATCAGCGACCAAGCATCTTTGACGTAGAAGGTCTCGTCGAAAATCAGGGTCTTGGGGTTGCCGAGGTTCCACAGCCGGGTTGCCGCCGCGACGATGACCACCAGCACCGGGCCCGACCAACCCAGAATGCGTTGCCACCGCGGGCCGAGCCGCTCCCACCAGTCGTCGAGTCGCGACCCACCCAGCGCTACGTCGTCACCCGACTGTGCGTCAGGGTCGCTGTCTACTAGCTCGTCGAAGTCGCGCTCGGCGGGGGTGCTCACACCGTAATCGTACGTTTCCGCGCCGATGGCAGAATAATTGCGTGATCATTCTTGCGGCGACGCCCATCGGCAATCTTGGTGATGCGTCGAGGCGTCTCGTCGAGGCGCTCACCACCGCCGAGGTCATCGCCAGCGAGGACACCCGCACCACCATCCATTTGATGCGGGCGCTCGGCATCGAGAATCGGCCGCGCCTGATTGCCATGCACGAGCACAACGAGTCCGAGAAAGCGGGCGAGATTGTCGAGCTGGCCCGCAGCGTCGATGTGCTGGTGCTGACCGACGCCGGGATGCCGGCCATCAGCGATCCCGGATTCCCGCTCGTCGCGGCCGCTGCCGCCGCCGGGGTCACCGTCACGGCGCTGCCGGGGCCGTCTGCGGTGCTGATGGCGCTGGCGGTCTCTGGGCTACCCACCGACCGGTTCGCCTTCGAAGGGTTCCTGCCGCGCAAGTCGCGCGTCGCCTACTTCCGCTCGCTCGCCCGAGAACCGCGCACGATGGTCTTCTTCGAGTCACCCAACCGACTTCCGGCGGCGCTCGCCGACCTGGTCGCGGCTCTCGGCCCCGACCGCAAGATCGCGGTCTGCCGCGAGCTGACCAAGCTCCACGAGGAGATCGTGCGCGGTAGGGCCGCCGACGTGGCACGGCATTTCGCGGACGGCGCGCGGGGGGAGATCTGCCTGGTCGTGGCGGGGGCTGAGGCCGTGGCATCCGACCTGCCGACCGGGGTGGCACAGGTGCTCGCGCTGGTGGCGGCGGGCACGAAGCTCAAAGACGCCTCGACCGAGGTGGCAGAGGCGACCGGGTTATCCAAGCGCGACCTGTACGAGGGCGCGCTGGCGGCGAAGTAAGGGCCGCGTAACGGGGCCGCGGCATCCCTAGAATTGAGGCATGGCCGCCGGACTGAATTCACGAGACACGCAGGCTTTTTACATCACGACGCCCATCTTCTACGTCAACGATGTACCGCACATCGGGCACGCGTACACGGAGGTGGCGAGCGACGTGCTCGCGCGCTGGCACCGTCAGCGCGGCGAAGACACCTGGCTGCTGACCGGCACCGACGAGCACGGCCAGAAGATTCTGCGCACCGCCGTCGCCAACGACACGTCGCCCCAGGCTTGGGCCGACAATCTGGTTGAGAGCGCGTGGAAGCCGCTATTGAAGACCATCGACATTCACAATGACGATTTCATTCGCACGACCGACGAGCGGCACGAGAAAGCCGTCACGATCTTCCTGCAGAAGCTCTACGACGACGGGCACATCTATTCCGGCGAGTACGAGGGTTACTACTGCGTGGGCTGCGAGGAGTACAAGCAACCCGACGACCTGATGGACGGCACCGGCGACTTTGTGGGCCAGTTGGTCTGCAAGATCCATGGTCGCCCGATCGAGATTCTGAAGGAGAAGAACTACTTCTTCCGGATGAGCGCTTTCGAGCAGAAACTGCTCGACCTTTACGAGAGCCAGCCCGACTTCGTGCAGCCGTCGAGCGTGCGCAACGAGATCACCCAGTTCGTCAAGCAGGGTCTCGCCGACCTGTCGATCTCGCGTTCCAGCTTCGACTGGGGCATCAAGGTGCCGTGGGACGAGAGCCACGTCGTCTACGTCTGGTTCGACGCGCTGCTGAACTACGTCACCGCCATCGGCTATGGCGTGGATGACGCCCAGTTCCAGCGGCGCTGGCCGGCGGTGCACATCGTGGGAAAAGACATCGCTCGCTTCCACGCGGTCATCTGGCCGGCGATGCTGATGGCCGCGGGGCTTGAGGTGCCGCGCGCGGTCTTCGGGCACGGCTGGCTGCTGGTCGGCGGCGAGAAGATGTCGAAGTCGAAGCTGACTGGCATTGCGCCCAGCGAGATTACCGACACCTTCGGCGTTGACGCGTTCCGCTATTACTTCCTCTCGGCGATTACCTTCGGCCAAGATGGATCCTTCTCGTGGGAGGACCTGAGCGCGCGCTACCAGGCCGAACTTGCCAATGGGTTCGGCAACCTGGCATCCCGGGTCATCGCCATGGTCACCCGCTACTTCGACGGGGCGCTGCCCGATGTCGAGCCAGACGAGGCGATCCTCGCGATCGCGAAGCGGGTCACCGCGGCCGCAGACGCGTCGATCGACCGGTTCGCCATCAACGAGGCCCTCGGCTCGATCTGGGAACTCGTCGACGCACTGAACCTCTACATCACCGAGAACGAGCCGTGGGCGCTGGCCAAAGAACCGGCCACGCGCGCGCGACTCGAGGTCGTTCTCGCGACGGCGGTGCGCGGGCTCGGCACCCTCGCCGTGCTGCTCTCGCCGGTGCTCACCCGCGCGACCGAAAAGCTCTGGCAGGCGGTCGGCGGCGTCGGTGCGCTCGACGCGCAGCCCATCGACAGGGCATGGGAGTGGACGGGTGGCCCCGCGGTCACGCCGCTGGACGGCACCCTGTTCCCGCGCATCGAGACGACCGAGGAGGCGCCGGTCGCGTGACCGAGGCGCACATCCGCCATCGCGGAGCCGACGACAGCAGAGATCTTCAGTATCCGCCGCTGCCGGAAGCCCTGACCGTCGGCGTGTACGACAACCACACCCATCTGGAGATCTCTGACGGGGCCGAGGGTGCGCAGCTCGACTACCGCGAGCACCTCGACCGAGCATCAAGCGTCGGGGTGCGCGGGGTCGTTCAGGTCGGTGGCGACCTCGAGACCAGTCGTTGGTCGGCTGATATCGCATCGCGTGAACCTCGAGTGCTCGCGGCGGTCGCCCTGCACCCTAACGAGGTTCCGAGCTATGCCACCGCCGGCACCCTCGATGCGGCGCTCGCCGAGATCGACGAGCTCGCCTCCCGGCCGCGAGTGCGAGCCGTCGGCGAGACGGGTCTCGACTTCTTCCGCACCGAACGTGACGAGGATCGGGCCGCACAGCTGCGCTCGTTCGAGGCGCATATCGAGATCGCCAAGCGGCACAATCTCGCCCTGCAGATTCATGACCGGGATGCCCACGACGAGGTCATCGCGACCCTGCTTCGCGTGGGCGCGCCGCAGCGCACCGTCTTCCACTGTTTCTCGGGGGACGCCGAAATGGCCCGGCTCTGCACCGACAACGGGTGGTATCTGTCGTTCGCCGGCACGGTCACCTTCAAGAACGCGACAAATTTGCGTGAGGCGCTGTCGGTGATCCCGCGCTCGCG
>JANXTJ010000107.1 GCA_025352485.1 Salinibacterium sp. | reverse complement strand
GTTGTCGGTTCGCCATCCGCGACAATTTGTTCGAACCTCGCCACAACAGCATCCTTGATGTGAATGTGGTTAATCCTGCTGCTCCATTTTCGGAGCATGGCGGAAGGATCTCCGCCTCCGATCAGCAGATGTCCGGTGTCGAGGCACAAGCCAACATCCGACAGAGACAGAACGATCTCAATCTCTGCTGGAGCTTCGACATACGTGCCTGTCTCGTGGTGGAAGGTTGGTTCGTATCCACGAGACCGACAACGCTCGACAACCTGTCGAAGACCTCGCCCGAAGTTTTCCCATCCCGCCTCGTCGTGCCCTGAGGCCGGGTTTCTGACACCGGAGCCTGGCGCCGTGCGTCTGTGGTCGGCGCCGTTGTCGGCAATTGTAGGTCGCGGAAGTGGACCGTCGACGTGTGGTACGACGGCATCAAACGTGTCCAGCATCGCATCGAGTTCGGGCAACACCGAGTTCAGTGCCCTTTCGTCGGCGAACGGAAATTCGAGATACGCGCCAGCGAGACCCAGATCACGATCGGCGAGGCGGCGGCCGAGAGTATCGCCATTTCCCAAGTAACCGACGGGACCTAAGTCGATGCCCGCATAACCGGCGGCGGCGACCTCGTCGAGAATAGCGACGCCATCGGGCACATTGGGGTCAACCCCGACCGTTATTTCAAACGCACCGTAGCTGATCGGAGCGTTAGCAATGGCGATATTGTGATTCGTCATACGGGCTGTCATATGTATTCCTTGGAGCAATGGGGGGGGTCCGCACGAGACGCGGCCGATCAGGTTCGTTCGAGTTCGTGGGCGAGCGCGTCGAGTTCAGCACCTCCAGCCATCAGATTTATCATTTTCTCGAGCGTAATTTCACCTTTAGCGAAGTACCCGAGACTCGCCCCACGCTTCAGAAGGAGAAATCGATCGCCGACCGGAAATGCATGGTGGGGGTTGTGCGTAATAAAAACGACCCCCAGGTCACGATCGCGGGCTTGGGCGATATATTTGAGCACGACCCCCGCTTGCTTTACCCCTAAAGCAGAGGTCGGTTCGTCGAGGATGACAGCCTTCGCCCCGAAATACACTGCACGCGCGATCGCGACTGACTGACGTTCGCCCCCTGATAGAGTGCCGATGGGCTGTTCGACGTCACGCAGAGAAATGCCCATGTTCGTGAGCTGCTCGTTCGTAACCGCGCGCATGCCTCGAACGTCGAGTCGCTTCAGCGGCCCATGACCTTTGGTCAGCTCAGATCCGAGGAAGAAATTGCGCCACACGGGCATTAGGGGCACCACTGCGAGGTCCTGATACACCGTTGCTATGCCGAGATCCAGCGCGTCTCGCGGGCTGTCGAACGTGCGCTCGACCCCGTAAGCGAGAAGCGTCCCTTGGTCGTGCGTGTGAGCACCCGACAATATCTTGATAAGCGTTGACTTACCTGCGCCGTTGTCGCCCAGAATGCACAGCACCTCACCGGGCATGACTGCTGCGGAAACATCGCGCAGTGCTAGCACCGAGGAATACGACTTTCCAATGCCACGCACTTCTAAGATCGGAGTTCGGTCCGCCGCAAGTGTCCTGATCATGATCGATCTCCTGCTCGGCGACGTACGTACAAGTTAACGAGCACTGCCATCAGGAGCAGCACACCGAGGAACGCCTTGAGCCAGTTGTTGTCCCACTGGGCGAAGACGATGCCCTGCAGGGTCATTCCGTAAATGAGAGCGCCTACGGCCGCGCCGATCGCCGAGCCAAAGCCGCCCGTCAGCAGACACCCACCCACGACGGCGCAGATGACGTAGATGAATTCCTGCCCGAGGCCGGTGGTCGCCTGCACAGTGGATACCGCAAACAATTGCAGCATCCCGACAAGCCAGCCGGCGCCTGCCGTCGTCATGAAGAGGGCGATTCTCACTTTCACGACGGGAACCCCAACCTGACGAGCGCTATTGATTGCTCCACCGACCGCAAAGATCCAGTTGCCAGCGCGAGTGCGGAGAAGAATCCACGTCGCTAGTGCAGTAACCGCTATCCACCACACGATGGAAACCTTAATATCCATACCGAAAACGGAGAAGGACGAGCCAAATAGGATCTTGACCTGATCAAATCCGGGAACGTCCGCCATCCCCTGAATCGAAACGGTGCCGGTGATCAACTTGGTGACGGCGAGATTTAGCCCTTGCAGGATGAATAGGGTGGCAAGCGTGACGATGAAGCTCGGCACACCGGTCTTCATCGATACATAGGCGTTCGCCGCCCCAACCGAGAGCGCCACCACTAAGGCAAGTACGAGCGCGACCCAGATATTGACTCCCCACTGGGTAGTTGTCACGCCGACAATCAGTCCAGTGGTACCCGTCATGGCGCCGATGGACAGATCGAACTCGCCACCGATCATGAGCATCGCACCGGCAACGGCGAGCACGCCTAAGAGCGACGCTGAATACAACCAAGTGGCGACGCCAGCCGGTGATAAGAACGCCTGCGTGGTGGTCGAGAAATAGGCAAAAATGGCGAGTGCAGCGACTGCTGCGCCGACTTCCGGTCGGCGCAGCAGTCGAACGATTGCGCTCGTCTTCTTGAGGCGCTCGTCTAGCACTACCGTGACGTTCGACGTCAACGAGTGCCGTTCTTCGCGAATTTCGCAATTGCGTCGACGTTTTCCTTCGTTACGTAGCCCGGTCCGGAGTAGACGGGCTCTCCACCACCGACCTCGTTACCATTGGTCTGGTGTAGGCGGAGAAAGACGACCGGCAAGTACCCCATGAGGTACGGCTGCGCATCAACCGCAAATATGACCTTGCCGCCAGCAATGAGTTTGGCCACGTCTTCCGACAGATCGAAGGTTGCGAGTTTCGCAGTGCTTTTCGCCTCGTCGATCGCTTGGCTCGCGACCACAGCCTCGGGCGGTCCAAGGGTCACTACGCCATCGATAGATGGGTCGGCTAATAGCTTGCTCTTTATCGTGTTTCCCGCGTCAGCGATGTTCGATACATCGACCTGCACGTTGGAGACCTTTCCTCCGAGGGTGTCCTTGATACCGCGGCAGCGATCCTCGAGGCCGACGTTTCCGGCTTCATGGATCACACACATGACGTTCTTTACGCCGGCGGCTTTGAGGTGCTCGCCAGCGCCCTTGCCTGCGATGTACTCG
Organism: Salinibacterium sp.; assembly: GCA_025352485.1. Lineage (GTDB taxonomy): Bacteria > Actinomycetota > Actinomycetes > Actinomycetales > Microbacteriaceae > Rhodoglobus. The sequence continues at coordinate 133 of JANXTJ010000107.1, read as the reverse complement.
CTTTGTCCGATATGAGTCAAGGCGCCAAATGACTTCGACTGCTCAAGCCCCGAGTCGATCGTGATGACCGGGATACCCGCGGCAACCGCTTTCTCCACCGAGTCCTTAACTCCGTCGGGGTTGGCCATTGACA
>JANXTJ010000089.1 GCA_025352485.1 Salinibacterium sp. | reverse complement strand
GCCGAAGCGTGACGCCCAAAACGACAATGACCCCGGGGCGAAACCCCGGGGTCATTGGCGACAAAGACGTTACTTGATGAGGCGAATGGCGAACGGGTAGCGGTAGCCGACGCCGTCCTTGGCCTTCAGGAAGCCCATGATCGAGAAGACAATGGCGAGAACCCAGGCGGCCAACGAGATGAGGAGGCCGACACCGATCACGCTCAGGATGCTGCCCACCACGTAGGCGATCAGGACGGTGATCTGGAAGTTCAGCGCCTCTTTGCCCTCGGTGTTCGTGAACGCGCCACGATCCTTGAACACCAGCCAGATGATGAGAGACGGAACGAATCCAATGATTCCGCCGAGGTGAGCGAAGGATGCCCACTGGCGGTCGGCGGTCTGGTCGAGCGGTGCTGCGGCTGCAGCGGCGGGAGGTGTTGCGGTCATGATTCTGCCTTTCGAACTGATGGTTGGGTGTTAGGTGACGAGCCGAATAGCGAGCGGGTAGCGATAGCTGCCGCCGCGGTTCACGGTGATGCCGCCGATGATCGAGAAGATCACGTTCGCGATGTACAGCAGGAATACTATCCAGCCGCCGAGACCTACGAGTGCGTATGCGCCCGTCGCAATCGCAATTCCGGTGATGAGCGCACTCACGGCCTGAAACACGAGGACCACGATTGCGAAGGTGATCTGCCAGTTGAGAGCTTCCTTTGACTCCTGTCTGGTGATCGCCCCGCGGTCTTTGAAGATGAGAAAAATGACGAGCGACGGCAGGATGCCGAGGATCCCCCCGAAGTGAGCGAACGACGCCCACTGCCTGTCCTCGGTCGGCGCCAGGGGCGTCACCGGCGGCGGCGCCACGGGCTGTGGTGTCCCGACAGTCATTTTCTGGATGCCTTTCCGAAGAGCACGATGTTGAAGGACAAGTTAGCGCTAGTCAGACAGTGCGTGCAACGGTGGGCTTACGGCGTGTCACGGTACAATTGGCAGTCCGGTTGAGTGAGTGCTAACAGCGGTAGGGCGGTGGTGACATGGTTTCAGAGCGCGGGCTTGAAGTTCTCCGTGTCATCGTGCAGGACTATGTGGCCTCCCGCGAACCGGTCGGCTCAAAATCGATAGTGGAGCGCCACGCTTTCGGAGTTTCTGCCGCGACCATTCGTAACGACATGGCTCTGCTGGAAGACGAAGAGCTCATCGCGGCGCCGCACACATCCTCCGGCCGGGTGCCGACGGATAAGGGCTACCGCGTCTTTGTGGATCACCTTGCAGATCTGCGCCCGCTGAGCTCGGGGCAGCGCCAGGCGATCGAGACGTTCGTCGGGCAGTCGGTCGACCTCGATGACGTACTCGCGCGCACGGTGCGGTTGCTGTCGCAGCTCACCCATCAGGTTGCCCTCGTGCAGTACCCCTCGCTGGCATCCTCGAAGGTGCGCCACATCGAGCTCGTGCCGCTGACGGCAACCCGCCTGATGACCGTGTTTATCACCGACTCCGGCCGCGTCGAGCAGCGACTCATCGATTCCAGCGACGTTCTGGATGATGCGTTCCTCGCCGACCTGCGCACGAAACTGAACGCCGGGCTCGCCGGCCTCGGTCTTTCGGATGCCGCGGCAAAGCTGGCCACGTTTTCGGATCAATTTCCGCTGGAGCGCCTGCAGCTCGTCGGCCGCGTCACGGCCAGCCTCGTCGAACAGGTCATGGCGAACCGTCAAGACCGGCTGCTGATGGCGGGTGCGGCGAACCTTGCCCGCACCGAGGATGACTTCAGCGGCAGCATCTATCCGGTGCTGGAGGCGATCGAGGAGCAGGTGACGCTGCTGCGCCTTTTTGGCGAGATGGAGCTCGAGCACAGCGGTAGCGGAGTCGCCGTCTCCATCGGCAAGGAGAATGCCAACTTCGGGCTGGGGCAGACCTCGGTCTTGACCAGCGGTTATTCCTCGTCGGGGGGAAGCGTGGCGCGTCTCGGAGTGTTGGGCCCAACGCGCATGGACTATTCGAACAATATGGCGGCGGTGCGGGCGGTGGCCCGCTACCTTTCGCGACTGCTTGGTGAGGAATAACAGGGTTTTGGCTGATCATTACGAGGCTCTCGGCGTTGACCGGGAAGCGACACCAGATGAGATTAAGAAGGCGTATCGCCGGTTGGCACGTGAGCTGCACCCCGATGTGAACCCGAGCGCTGAGGCGTCAGAGCGGTTCAAGCTCGTCACACACGCCTACGACGTGTTGAGCGACCCGAAGGAGCGTCAGCAGTACGACCTCGGTCCGAGTCAGGGATTCGGCGGTGGCGGCAACTTCGGTGGCTTCGGCGACATTTTTGAGACCTTCTTTGGCGGCGGGGGGCGCACGACCGGCCCCCGTTCCCGTCGGGAGCGCGGCCAAGACGCGCTCGTTCGGGTCGAGGTCGATCTTGACGAGGTGGTTTTTGGTACCAAACGCGACCTCGAGGTCAACACCGCTGTGCTCTGTCAGGCCTGCGAGGGTTCGTGCTGTGCGCCCGGCACCAACCCCATCCGCTGCGACATCTGCAATGGCTCCGGCCAAATTCAGCGCACGATGCGCAGCCTGCTCGGTAACGTCGTCACTTCCAACCCGTGTGGTACCTGCCGTGGCTACGGCACGGTCATCCCGACCCCGTGCCCAACCTGTGCGGGTCAGGGGCGAGTTCGTGCCGTGCGCACCATCCCCGTGGATATCCCGGCGGGCATCGACACCGGCCTGCGCCTGCAGATGCCCGGCCAGGGCGAGGTCGGCCCGGCCGGCGGCCCGAACGGCGATCTCTTCCTCGAGATGAAGGTGCGCCACCACGAGACCTTCAGCCGCAACGGCGACGATCTGCTCGCGACCATCGAGGTTGCCATGACCGATGCGATCCTGGGAACCAAATCCAGCCTCAAGGGCCTGGATGGCGACATCGCGTTCGAGATCAAGCCGGGCACCCAGAGCGCCGAGGTCATCACCGTTAAAGAGCGCGGCATCACGCACCTGCGTGGTACGGGGCGCGGCGACCTGCGGATCGGGGTCCAGGTGATGACCCCGACGAAACTCAGTGGCAAGGAGCAGGATCTGGTGCGGCAGTTTGCGGGCATCCGTAAGCCGCATCCGCCGCACTTTGCGCACTTCCAGCAGGGGCTATTCACCAAGCTGCGCGACCGATTCATGGGGCTCTAGCCGGTGGCTCGCTAACCATGGCGCACTTCTACATCGACGAAGACCTCGACTCGGCCGCCGTGGGCGATCTGGTGTCGCTCGGCGGCGCCGAAGCGCGCCACGCCGTGACGGTGTCCCGGCTCACGGTGGGCGAGACTGTGTCGATTGGCAACGGCGCTGGGCTGGTGGTGAGCGGGCAGATTGTGACCGCGGAGCACACCGTGCTCGTGCTGGCCGTCGCCGAAGTCTCCGTCGAGCCGCGGCGGGAGCCGGCAATCTTCCTGGCCCAAGCGCTGGCCAAGGGTGACAGGGACGAGCTCGCCGTACAGGCGGCCTCCGAGCTGGGTGTCGACGGCGTCATCCCGTGGACGGCGGCCCGCAGCATTTCGCGTTGGGAGGGCGCCAAGATCGCCAAGGGCAGGGATCGCTGGTCTGCGGTCGTGCGCGAGGCGAGCAAGCAGTCGTTGCGGGCGTGGATCCCCGACGTGCTCGACCTGGTGACCACCAAACAGCTCGCTCGCCTGGTGGGCGAGGTGACGAGCGGCGGTGCCGGCGGTTCCTTGGGCGCCCCCGATGTTTTGGCAGACCCGGTCACCGGGATTCGGATGCTCGTGCTCGAGCCCACCGCCGCGGCAACGCTGAGCGCACTCGAACTCGACGGCAGAGACCTGATCCTCGTCGTGGGGCCGGAGGGTGGTATCTCGCCGCAGGAGCTGGACGCCCTCGCGGCGGCTGGCGCCGAGGTGGTGCGGCTCGGGCCCGAAGTGCTGCGCACCTCCACGGCAGGCCCCGCCGCCATCGCTGTGCTGAACGCGAAACTCGGGCGTTGGTAAGAGGGCAGCGCTTAAGCTGTGAACATGTCTGCTGAAGCCCCGAGCATCTTCGAGCGCATCGTTGCGCGCGAAATTCCCGCCGACATCGTCTTCGAGAACGACAGCGTTATCGCCTTCCGCGATATCGCCCCGCAAGCGCCCCTGCACATCCTCGTCGTGCCGAAGACCGGCCGCTACGCCAACGTCACTGAGCTCGCTGCGGGCGACCCGACGCTGCTTGCCGAGGTCGTCGCCGTGGCGCAGCAGCTCGCCGATAGCCACGCGAACGGCCAGTACCGGTTGATCTTCAACACCGGGTCAGATGTCGGGCAGACGGTCTTTCACGTGCACGCCCACCTGCTTGCACAACACGGGATCTTGGCTGAAGACCCCAGCGTGGCCCGCGACGGGCTCGCGGCCGACCTGGCGGAGGGCAACCTTGGCTTTTAGTGAGAACCCCGTCTCCCGCATCGACCTGCGGGTAGACGACGTCGCGATGGTCAGGCTGCTCGGCCCGCAGGATCGGCTGCTCGCCACAATCGAGAAGCAGTATCCGCTGGTGGATGTTCTGGTGCGCGGCAACCAGATCACGCTGAGCGGGAATGCCGCCCAGGTGCAAGCCGCAAAGCTGCTCGTCGACGAGCTCCTGCTGATGATGCGCGACGGGCGCGAGCTCGAACCGGAGGAGGTCTCGACCTCAGCGCGCATCCTCGACTCCGGTACCGGCAGCCCGGCCGAACTGTTGAGCCAGTCGATTCTGACCTCGCGCGGCAAGAGCGTGCGCCCGAAGACACTCGGCCAAAAAGACTACGTCGAGGCGATCGATACCAACACGATCGTCTTCGGCATCGGCCCTGCCGGCACCGGCAAGACCTATCTGGCCATGGCGAAAGCGGTGCAGGCCCTGCAGCGCAAAGAGGTCGAGCGCATCATTCTGAGCCGGCCGGCGATCGAAGCGGGGGAGCGGCTGGGGTTTCTTCCCGGCAGCCTCACCGACAAGATCGACCCATACCTCAGGCCGCTGTACGACGCGCTGAACGAGATGATGGAGCCGGAGCTCGTGCCCAAGCTGCTTGCGGCCGGCACCCTCGAGGTTGCGCCGCTGGCCTATATGCGCGGTCGCACCCTCAACAATGCGTTCATCGTGCTCGACGAGGCCCAGAACACCACGCCGGAGCAAATGAAGATGTTCCTGACCCGGCTGGGGTTTGGCTCGAAGATGGTCATCACCGGCGACGTGACCCAGGTCGACCTGCCGCTGGGGGCGAGCGGGCTGCAGTTGGTGACCCGGGTGCTCGACGGAATCGACGACATCCATTTCGCCAGACTCACCAGCGCGGACGTCGTGCGGCACAGCCTCGTCGGCCAGATCGTCGACGCCTACACAACTTACGAGGCGCAAAAACAGCTCGAGAAGTTCGAACACGACCAGAAGAAGTCTGGCCGACCGGAGCGGGATGACCGCAACGGCCGACGCGGTGCAGGAGAGTAGCCCGATGAGCATCGAGATCAACAATGAGTCGGGCGTTCCCGTCGACGAGACCGCCATCCAGCGTCTGGCCGTCTACGCGCTCGACCAGCTGCACGTGCACCCTGATGCCGAACTCGCGATCGTCTTCGTCGACGAGGCCGCGATGGAGCAGCTGCACGTGCAGTGGATGGATGAACCGGGCCCGACCGACGTCTTGAGCTTCCCGATGGACGAGTTGCGGCCCGGCAGCGAAGACAACCTGACCCCGGCGGGGCTGCTTGGCGATATCGTCGTGTGCCCGCAGGTGGCAATCGCGCAGGCCGAGACCGCGGGCCACTCCGCGCTCGAAGAGATGCTGCTGCTGACGACCCACGGCATCCTGCACCTGCTGGGCTTCGATCATGCCGAGCCGGAAGACGAGAAGGAAATGTTCGGCATCCAGCGCGACATTCTGGTCGGCTTCGCCCTTGTCGAGCGCAAACGCTGAGCCAACCATGGTCGGCATCTTTTTTAGCGTCGCCATTGCGCTGGTGATATTCGGCGGTGTCCTCGCCGCGGCCGACTCGGCTCTCACCGTGCTGAGCCGAACCGACCTGATCGACCTGGCCGCGCACAGCCGGTCGCGGCGATCGTTACTCGCGATAGCGGCAGACGTCGGCGCTCATATCAATGCGCTCAACTTCATGCGCGTCGTCTCCGAGACGACGGCCGCGGTGCTCGTTACGCTGGCCTTCGCCACGATCTTCGCGGAATGGTGGTGGGCGCTCTTGGCCAGCGCCCTCATCATGACGGCGACATCCTTCGTGCTGGTCGGCTCCAGTCCGCGCAGCGTGGGGCGGGTAAACGCACGCCCGGTGATGCGGTTCTCAGCCCCCATTGTGCGCGCGACCCGCAACATCCTCGGCCCGATCGCCGCCGCGCTGGTCGCCCTCGGCAACCGGGTGACACCCGGTCGGCCGCGCACGGCAACGTTTTCCAGCGAGGAACAGTTGCTGAGCATGGTCGACGAGGCCACTGAACTCGATGTGCTTGAGGAAGACGACCGCGAGCTCATCCACTCGATCTTCGAATTCAATGACACCGTGGTGCGTGAGGTGATGATCCCGCGCACCGACATGATTACCATCGAATCCGACGCAATCATGAACACGGCGATGGGCCTATTTCTGGGCAGGGGCGTATCGCGCATGCCCGTCATCGGCGAGGACATCGACGAGGTTCTTGGCGTTCTTTATCTGCGGGATGTCGCGCGCGTCACGCATGAGCGGGCCAACCTGTCAAACAGCCTGACCGCCGGCGGGCTCGCCCGTCCCGCGCTGTTCGTTCCCGAGTCGCAGAAGGCCGACAGCCTGCTGCGCCAGATGCAACTCGAATCGAACCACCTCGCCATGGTCGTCGACGAATACGGTGGCATCGCCGGGTTAGTGACCCTCGAAGACCTGATCGAAGAACTGGTCGGCGACATTTCCGACGAGTACGACCGCGACGTGGTTGAGGTCGACGACCTGGGCGGCGGTAGGTTCAGGGTGTCGGCACGACTGCCCATCGACGAGCTCGGCGACCTATTCGGCCTCGAACTCGAGGATGACGAGGTCGATTCCGTCGGCGGCCTCCTGACCAAGGTGCTCGGCCGCCTCCCCGTCGCCGGCTCCGTCGTGGAATTCTCCGGCCTCGTCCTCACCGCCGACCGTACAGAGGGCCGCCGCAAGCGGCTCAGCACCGTCATCGTCACGCGCGACCCAGCCCTGATCGATACGCAGACGGCACCACTCACCGAAACGAAGGACACCCCGCATGCCTGATCCCGCAGAACCGACCGGCGAATTTCGGGCCGGATTCGTCTCCTTCGTCGGGCGCCCGAACGTGGGCAAATCCACGCTGACCAATGCGCTGGTCGGCGAGAAGGTCGCCATCACCTCATCCAAGCCCCAGACGACCCGCCGCGCCATCCGGGGCATCGTGCACGCGCCCCATGGCCAGCTGATCATCGTCGACACCCCCGGGATGCATCGCCCGCGCACCCTCCTCGGTGAGCGGCTCAACAGCATCGTGCAAGACACCCTGCGCGAGGTCGACGTGATCGGCCTGTGCCTGCCGGCCAACGAGAAGATCGGCCCAGGCGACAAGTACATCAACGAGCAATTGGATTCGTTCCCGCGCGCCAAGAAGGTGGCAATCGTCACCAAGATCGATGCGTCCAGCCGCCCTGGGGTCGCCGAGCAGTTGCAGGCGGTCAGCGAGCTGCGGGACTGGGATGCCATCATCCCGATCTCCTCGTTCGACAGGGTGCAGCTCGACATCCTGATGACCGAGCTCGTGAAACTCCTGCCGCTGTCGCAGGCCCTCTACCCGGCGGACGCCGTCACTGACGAGACCACCGAATCGCGCATCAGCGAGCTCATACGTGAGGCGGTCTTGGAGGGTGTGCAAGACGAACTGCCGCACTCTATCGCGGTGACCATCGACGACATGATCGAGAGCGAATCAAAAGATTTGCTCGAAATCTACGCCAATCTGTTCGTGGAACGGGACAGCCAGAAGGGGATCATCATTGGTCATCAAGGCCAACGACTGCAGGACGTCGGCGCCCGCGCTCGCGTCGAGATCGAGAAGCTCGTGGGGCGGCAGGTTTTCCTGTCGCTGCGGGTGAAGGTTGCCAAGGAGTGGCAGCGCGACGCAAAGCTGCTCGGGCGGCTCGGCTTCTAGGCTGCGGACTGGGGATGCGCGCCAGCCAGCAGGGTGTGGCGGTCGGGGAGACGGCGGCAGGTGGGCGGGGCCGACGCCGTCCTATCAGCTCGCGGGGATAAACCCTTCGACGGCGCCGTAGCCCGCCTCGAGCGGGATGAGCACCGCCGTGCCTCCGGGGCGGGAGATGGGCATCGGGCGCACGGTGAACCGGGGGCGCGCGATTGCCGCGGCGATCGCGTCATCCACGCTGTCGCTGTCGGCGAGCCTTTCAAGGTTCAGTCGGGTCGGGAACAGCAGCGGAACCTCGCCAGTTTTGGCGTGCTGCACGGCAAGCCCCGGGCTGATCCAGTGCAGCGAAACCGCCTCGTTCCCGTCGATCGTGGCAACCTGGCCCGCCGGCGCTCGGACGAGGAAAAACCGGGTGTCGAAGCGTCGCGGCTCTGACTCTGGCGTGACCCAGTGCGCGAAGTCGTGGATGCCGTCCAAGTCGAGCCGCGCCGCGGAACCTCCCACAATCGCCCGGTAGGCCATCCTCGGGTCGGCGGGGTCGGCGGGAACGGCAGCACCCGGCAGGGCGACCAAGATTCCGGCCTCCTCCCAGGTCTCGCGCGCGGCGGCGATGCGGAACGCCCGGTCATCGGCGTCGTGGGTGTCGCCACCGCGCGTCATCCCGCCCCATTCGGTGTCGAAGTCGTCGGAATCGACCGCGCCGCCCGGGAAGACCAGTGCGTCTGGGAAGGTGCCGCGGCCGGGTCGGCGCAACATCAGCACCTCGAAAGGGTCGTCGCGCACCACCAGGAGGGTCGCCGCAGCCCGGGGTTCGACGATGTCGTCTGTG
>JANXTJ010000070.1 GCA_025352485.1 Salinibacterium sp. | reverse complement strand
GTAGTCATCTGAGCCGCGCTCGGGTCGACGCCAAACAATGCTTACCGGGGTCACCGGACCAGTACGCAACGATCAGTTGCGCGAGTCGGATAGCCAGTTCCGAAGTGTGGTGACAGCACACGTGCACGATGCAGTGACAGTGCGGTGCAGAGATAGTGCGATGCAGTGAACAGTGCATAGGCCGACCGCGAGCCCGGAGCCCGGTCGGGGACCATGATTTTTAGCAGCGGTCCGGCTGAATAAGCGGGATAGCGCACGAGAGAGTACCCGGTGGGTGGCGCGGTTGCCCACCCGGGCTAGGAGTACGCCAGCAATGGTGAACGAGAACACCCCAGAGATTCCGAAAAAGAAGTCACGTCTGTTCGGCCGCAAGGCCGCAGAGGTTGCGGCGGTTGTCCCCGTCGAGACCGCTAAGCAGGGCGAGACCGCGCACCCGGCGGAGCCCGCAGCAGACGGTGAGGCGCCGAAGTCGCCCAGCCGCCGCAGCGCGCCGAAGAAGGCCGTGGCCGACCAGTCCAGAACGCCGATCGAGAACGCCGTGCCGCCGGTGAAGGCTCCGCTGCGTGCCACCACGTCGGTGCTCTTTCAGGCTCCCGACCTGCCGCCATTGCCCCCGCAGCGCGCGAGCCAGACTCGTGGAAACGCCAAGGGCGGCGCCTCTCAGGGCAACGGCAACGGCAACGACAGTGACAACGACAACTTCGCGGACAACTTTGACGAGGCCGGCACTGTTCGCCGCCGCTCGCGTCGACGCCCCGGTGAGGACGCCAGGCCCGGCGACGAAGCCCCGAACACGGTTGTGCGCGTGCGTCAGCCGCGCCCGGAGCCGGTGCTGAGCAACGAGCCCACCCGCGTAAAGGGCTCGACTCGCCTCGAAGCCAAGAAGCAGCGCCGCCGTGACGGTCGGGATGCCGGTCGTCGCCGTCCGGTAGTCACCGAGAGCGAATTCCTCGCCCGTCGCGAAAGCGTCGACCGCGTCATGGTGGTGCGCTCCAAGTTCGAGCGCATCCAGATCGCAGTCCTCGAAGACGGAGTGCTTGTGGAGCATTACGTCGCCAAGGCGCAGGATGCCAGCCTTATCGGCAACGTCTACCTCGGCCGGGTGCAAAACGTGCTGCCCTCGATGGAGGCCGCCTTCGTCGACATCGGCCGCGGCCGCAATGCCGTGCTCTATTCCGGCGAGGTGGACTGGGATGCCGCGGCTCTCGACCACGATGGCAAGACGCAGGCGCGGCGCATCGAGCTCGCGCTCAAGCCCGGCGACCGGGTGCTCGTGCAGGTCACGAAAGACCCGGTTGGGCACAAGGGCGCGCGCCTGACCTCGCAGGTTTCGCTGCCCGGCCGCTACCTCGTCTACGTGCCCAACGGCTCGATGTCGGGCATCAGCCGCAAACTTCCCGACACCGAGCGAGCGCGTCTGAAGAAAATTCTTAAGGAAGTTCTTCCTGACAACGTCGGCGTGATCGTGCGCACCGCCGCTGAGGGTGCCACCGAAGAGCAGCTCACGCTCGACGTGCAGCGACTCACCAGCCAGTGGGCCGAGATCAGCCATCAGGTCGAGACCCAGCAGGCACCTGCACTCCTGCACTCGGAGCCCGACCTGCTCATCAAGATCGTGCGTGATGTCTTCAACGAGGACTTCCACAAGCTCGTGGTTGCCGGCGACGACGCGAAGGAGACGATCGAGGGCTACCTCAGTGCCGTCGCTCCCGACCTCGCCGAGCGCGTGCAGAGCTACACAGACACCAATGTCGATTCCTTCGATGCCTACCGGGTCAACGAGCAGATCGAGAAGGCTCTCGACCGCAAGGTCTGGTTGCCGTCCGGCGGATCCCTCGTGATCGACCGTACAGAGGCGATGACCGTGGTCGACGTCAACACCGGCAAGTTCGTCGGCTCCGGCGGAAACCTGGAAGAGACGGTCACCAAAAACAACATAGAGGCGGCGGAAGAAATCGTCCGCCAGCTTCGCTTGCGCGACATCGGTGGAATCATCGTCGTCGACTTCATTGACATGGTGCTCGAGTCCAACCGCGATCTCGTGCTGCGCCGACTCGTGGAGTGCCTCAGCCGTGACCGCACCAAGCACCAGGTCGCCGAGGTGACCTCTCTCGGCCTCGTGCAGATGACGCGCAAGAAGCTCGGCCTCGGCCTGCTGGAAACCTTCAGCGAGGCGTGTGAGGCCTGCGCCGGTCGTGGCGTCATCGTGCATCACGATCCCGTTACCAAAAACCGCATCCAGGTGCAGACTGCGCAGCCGGCTCAGGATGGCGGCGGTCGCCGCAACCGCAATCGCGGCGGCGGGGGATCCGGCCCGACATCACCCTCGGTCAAGAACGGTATCGGTAGCTCGGGCACTCACGCGATCACCGAGGATGTGCGCAATGCGCTGGCCCGGGTAGCCGCCAGCACCGTGCCGCACATCACGGAGCACGCCGAGGCCCCTATCGAGGTCGCTGCGCCCGTCCACACGGCAGCCCTTGTGCCCGCCGTGATCGAGGCACCCGTCGAGATTCTCGAACTGCCGGTGGCCAAGAACCAGCGCCAGCCTCGCCGCATCAGCACCCATGACGCCGAACAGATCCTCGGCTCCGTGCTCGAGGCTCTGCCCGAACCGAAGCAACCGGGACAGGGGCGCTCGCGCGTCTCCCGCCGCGCCGGCAGCTCCGGTCAGGTTGTGAGCGCGCCGACCAACGACTGATCGGCAACCAAAGGTGCCCGGGTCAGTAAGGTCGGTCGAGGAGCAGCGCGGCACGTCCGACTCCGCGCCGGAGCACGAGCATGGGCATGACCACGACCATGCCGAACCGGCGCTCCGGCTGCCGCGTTCGCGGCTGGTCTGGGCCGTGGCTGGTGCTACTGGTCTTGCCGGGCTGCTGACGATCCGCGCCGTCGCCGACGGCGCGGGTTTCTCGCTGCCCAACCGACTTCAGGATTTACTCACCCTGAGCATCAGTGTGGTCATTGAGTCGCTGCCGTTTGTGATTCTCGGGATCGTGCTATCGATTGTGGTGCAGATCTGGCTGCCGGAAGGCCTGCTGATGCGCTGGCTACCCCGCAACCCCGTGTTGCGCAGGCTGTGTATCTCCTGCTTCGGCATTTTTTTGCCGGTCTGTGAGTGCGGCAACGTTCCCTTGGCCAGAGGGCTGATCGTTCAGGGTTTCACGGTCTCTGAGTCGATGACCTTCCTGCTGGCCGCGCCCATCATCAACCCGATCACCATCGTCACCACCTATCAGGCGTTCGGCGTGGATAACGGCATTTTGTTCGGCCGGATCATCGGCGGCCTTGCCATCGCCAACATCATCGGCTGGCTGTTCAGCCTGCATCCCCGGCAGCAGTCGCTGCTCACCCCGCGATTCGCCGCGGAGTGTGCGCGGCCCGCCGACCACGAACACGCACAGTCCCGCGGGGAGAAGAGTGTCGACCTGTTCGTACGCGAGTCGAGCGTCATCATGCCAGCGCTGTTCATCGGGGCGTTGATTGCCGGCGGCATCCAGGTGTTGGTGCCGCGCTCGGTGCTGGTGAGTCTGGGCAGCAACCCGGTCTGGTCGATTTTGGCCATGATGGTGCTCGCGTTCGTCATCGCGGTGTGCTCCAACGTGGATGCCTTCTTTATCCTGCCGTTCG
>JANXTJ010000065.1 GCA_025352485.1 Salinibacterium sp. | reverse complement strand
CGCGAGTGCGGGACGGGCATCCCGCGCAGCGACCCGGCGAAGCGGGTGTTTTCGCGAGTGGGAGCGAGCGGGGACGGGTTACTTGACGCCGAGCAGGTCGATCACAAAGGTGAGCGTGCGGCCGGAGAGTCGATGACCGCCCCCGGCAGGACCATAGGCCAGGTGCGGCGGGGCGATGAGCTGACGGCGTCCGCCGACCTTCATGCCCGGGATGCCGTCCTGCCACGCCTTGATCAGGCTGGTCAGCGGGAAGGTGACCGACTGGCCGCGCCCCCACGACGAGTCAAACTCTTCGCCGGTTTCGAAGTCGACGCCGAGGTAGTGCACATCGACGGTATCGCCGGGCTTTGCCTGTGGCCCTGTGCCCTCCTCGAGGTCGATCAGAACCAGTTCGGTCGGTTCGGGGCCGTCATAGAAGTCGACCTCTGGCTTGGTTTTGGGTGAATCTGTCATGCTCCTATCCAAGCAGAAGCCACGGGGCCACGCCGGACCGCAAAGGATGGCAGTGATGACAGGCAGCATCCCGACCCCAGACGACCTCGGTTACCTTGGCGCGGCAATCGATGAAGCGCGGAGCGCACGCGAACAGGGTAACCATCCGTTTGGGGCGATCATGGTGGCGGCCTCCGGCCGCATCGTGCGCGCCAAGAACACCGTCAACAGTGCACACGACCCGACCGGGCATGCCGAAACAAACCTCGTTCGGAAGGCGGCCGCCCAGCTCACTCCCACAGAGTTGGGGAGCTGCGTGCTGTACACCAGCACTGAGCCATGCGCGATGTGTTCTGGCGCGATCTTTTGGGCCGGCATCCCCACGGTGTTTTACGCTCTCGGCGGCGATCAACTCATCGAGCTGCTACCGCCGATGGACTCGTGGCGCCTAGCGCTGTCCTCGCGCGACGTCTTCGCACGCGGCGGGCATGCCACCAGCGTGCACGGGCCCTTCGACGTTCCGGGTGCCCGTGAGGTTCATTTCGGCTACTGGGACGCCTAGGGCCGGTGACCCGTCGCGGCCGCCCTGAGCAGCTCGACCTGGGCGGTGGGGTCGTCGGCGCGGAAAACCGCGGACCCGGCCACGAAGGTATCGGCCCCGGCATCCCGCGCGACGGTAATGCTGTGCAGGTCAATGCCGCCATCGACCTGCAGCCAAACGTCTGTCGCGCCGGCCGTGATCGCCTCCCGAACCCGGGTCACCGTGGGCATTGTGGAGTGCATGAAACCCTGCCCGCCGAAACCGGGCTCGACGGTCATCACCAGCACCTGATCGAATTCGTGCAGGTGCGCAAGATACGGTTCGGGGTCCGTTCCCGGCTTCAGAGCGATCCCGGCTCTGGCCCCCAACGCCCGCAGCGCGCGCGCCAGTTCAACCGGCTGTTCCGTCGCCTCCGCGTGAAAAGTTACCGATGAGGCGCCGCTGCGCGCATACTCCGGAGCCCAGCGGTCGACGTCGTCGATCATCAGGTGCACGTCAAGCGGTCGGGCAGACACCTCCTGCAGCCGCTGCACCATCTGCAGGCCAAAGGTGAGGTTGGGCACGAAGTGGTTATCCATGACATCAACATGCACAAAGTCCGCCGTCGAGATGCGGGCGATATCGCGCTCGAGGTTCGCGAAATCGGCGGCCAGAATGCTGGGGTTGATGCGCACCATGTCTACGACTGTAGTGACTCGGCGCGGCCCAAAAGTTGGATGAACATCGCATCGGTGCCGTGTCGGTGCGGCCACAGTTGCGCGTGCGGGGCGTCCGGCAGGTCGAGGGGCTGCTTCGTGATAGATCGAAGCACGGCGGGAGTATCAATGCGCTCGACTCCATCGGCCTTGCGCAGAACGGATGCCACGATCGACTTGGTCTCCGCGGCGTGCGGCGAACACGTGACATAGGCGAGCACGCCACCGGGTTTCAGCGCGGCGAGGGCGGAGCTGAGCAATTTCGCCTGCAGTGTTCCCAGCCCGGCAACATCGCTGGGTTGTTTGCGCCAGCGCGCCTCCGGGCGCCGGCGCAGGGCACCCAGCCCTGTGCACGGCGCATCGAGCAGGATCCGGTCAAAAAATTGCGGGAACTGGGCACCAATATCGAGGCCATCGAGTTGCCACACCTCCGGCGGGGTGGTGAAAACGGCAAGGGCGTTGCGCACCAGTTCGGCGCGTGCTGGCACGAGTTCGTTGGCGACGAGGGTGGCGCCGCCAGCCAGTGCTTCTGCGGCGAGAAGTGCGGCCTTGCCACCGGGGCCGGCGCAGATGTCGAGCCAGCGTTCGCCGGCAACAATTGGGCGGACGCGGCTGAGCGCGAGAGCCGCGAGTTGAGAACCCTCGTCTTGTACCCGGGCGCGCCCCTCTCGAACCGGAGCCAACTTCAGGGGGTCGCCGCCGTCGAGGATCGCGCCGAGCGGCGAGTATTCGGCCGGATAGGCATCCAGCTCATCGACGGTGGACTCGCCGGGAAGTGCGGTCAGCGACACCCGCGGTGCCACGTTGTCGGCGGCCAGCAGCGCCTCAAGTTCGGCCTCGCGGCCTTCAGCAGTGAGCACCTGCCGGAACGCCCGCACCACCCAGAGCGGATGCGAGTATTCCAGCGCCAGCCGCTGTTCACCCGTTTCGGCCTCGGCCAGCACTGCCTCGCGCCAGATCGCCGCGTCGGTGCGGGTGATGGTGCGCAGCACACCGTTGACGAAGCCCACGGCGGAGCGCGAGCCGACCGTCTTGGCGAGTTCGACCGATTCGTCGACCGCGGCATGGGCAGCGACGCGCATCGACAGCAGCTGGTGGCAGGCCAGGCGC
>JANXTJ010000052.1 GCA_025352485.1 Salinibacterium sp. | reverse complement strand
GATCACCAGGGACGTGTCCGGTGAGGGCGTGCAGCAGGCTCTGCTGAAGATCCTGGAAGGAACCGTCGCGTCTGTGCCCCCGCAGGGCGGGCGCAAGCATCCGCACCAGGAATTCATCCAGGTCGACACGACCAACGTGCTCTTCATCGTCGCCGGCGCATTCGCGGGCCTCGAAGAGATCATCTCCCAGCGTGCTGGCAAGAAGGGGATCGGCTTCGGTGCCCCCCTGCACAGCAAAGGCGACGACGTAAACCTCTTCAGCGAGGTGCTGCCGGAAGACCTGCACAAGTTCGGGCTGATTCCTGAATTCATCGGCCGGCTCCCCGTCGTCACGACGGTGACGCAGCTCGATCAGAGCGCCCTGATGGACATCCTCACTCGCCCGAAGAACGCGCTCGTGCGCCAGTACCAGCGGATGTTCGAGATCGACGGCGTGGAGCTGGACTTCGATGAGGATGCCCTCGAGGCGATCGCTGACCTCGCCGTGCTGCGCCAGACCGGCGCTCGCGGCCTGCGCGCCATTATGGAAGAAGTACTCGGGCCGATCATGTTCGATGTGCCATCTGATGACCAGGTCGCTCGCGTGATCGTCACCCGTGCGGCCGTGCTTGAGAATGCGGCACCGACAATCGTGCCCCGCAAGGCAATTCGCGCCGAGAAGTCGGCCTAGCCGCAGCTTCCGGCTTTGGTGCTGCGCTGTCGGCGCGGGATCGGCACGGCGACCTGTGCCGCGGCCCTAGGCTTGACCCATCCGCACAGCATCCGTCCTTCAGCCGATCTCGGCAGGGTTTGTTGCTGCGATCTCGGGATTCGCCAGCTCCTTCGCCCTCGTGATTGCGGGCCTGCGCGCGGTCGGCGCTACGCCAGCAGAGGCCTCGTCGGGACTCTTCGCCGTGTGTATCGCGATCGGAGTCGTCAACATCGTTGCGGCACTCTGGCTGCGGATCCCCCTCGCGATTGCGTGGTCGACCCCTGGGGCTGCCGTGCTCCTGGCTGCCAGTGGTGGTGGTATCCGATTCTCTGATGCTGTGGGGGCGTTCCTGGTCAGTTCGACCCTCATCGTGCTCTGCGGGCTGTGGCCAGCTCTCGGGCGCGCGATCATTCGCATCCCACGACCGCTCGCGAGTGCGATGCTCGCCGGCGTGCTGTTCCCGATCTGCCTCGCGCCGATCGAGGCAGTCGCCACCCTTCCGCTGCTCGCGGCCCCCATCGTCATCGTCTGGCTGGTGCTCTATCGACTCGCCCCGCGCTGGGCTGTACCCGCTGCCATGGTCGTTGCGGTGATTGCGATCCTCATCTCGGCGGGCACCGATTGGCTTGGCGAGGCCACGCTCACTCCGCAGCTCAGCTTCGTGACACCAACCTTCGACCCGTTCACGATCCTGAGCCTCGGGCTACCGCTGTTCATCGTCACGATGGCGGGCCAGAACGTGCCGGGATTCACCGTGATGTCGACTTACCTCTACGCAGCCCCGCCGCGTTTCTCGCTCGTCGCAACCGGCCTCGGTTCAGTTGCCACCAATCTGTTTGGCGGCCACGCGATCAACCTCGGCGCGATCACGGCGGCCATCATGGCGGGCCCCGAGGCGCATCCAGACAAAGACCGGCGCTGGGTTGCGACGTTCACCAACGGCATCCTCTACCTCCTTCTCGGGCTCGGTGCCGGGGTTGCGGCAGCCCTCGTGAGCGCTGCTCCGACGGTGCTGGTTGTGGCCGTTGCTGGCCTTGCCGTGCTCGGCGCCCTCGTTACGAGTGTCGTCAACGCGATGGAGGAGACGAACCACCGCATCACCGCCATCGTGACCTTCCTGGTGGTCGCTTCCGGCATCGTCCTTCTGGGTATCGGGTCGCCGTTCTGGGGGCTGCTGGTTGGCGGCATCGTGATGGCCTGGCTGGGCTGGCGTCGGGGGCGGAATTCGTCAGCCGACGACATGTCAAGCGACGACGCGTCAGCAAACCCCGAGACGACCAGGCTCACGTCCGAGGTGGCACCTTCGACGGAATGAGAAGGCCTCGTCGGCGGTTGCACTCGTCGTGACCACAGCGCTCTCCGTGCTCGATCTCGCGTCCGTCTATGACGGCATGAGCCACAGCGAGTCCCTCGCCCAGACGATCGAGACCGCGAGGGTCGCGGAGCGGCTGGGCTATCGCCGATTCTGGGTGGCGGAACACCACGGCATGCCCGCGATCGCGAGCTCAGCGCCAGCCGTACTCATCGGCGCTATAGCGGCGGCCACAGCGACCATCAGGGTCGGATCCGGCGGCGTCATGTTGCCCAACCATTCCTCCCTCGTCGTCGCCGAGCAGTTCGGCACGCTCGTGGCACTGCACGGCGACCGTATCGACCTCGGGCTCGGACGTGCGGCGGGCACCGACCCGCTCACGACCTCGGTATTGCGCCGGGGTGACGCTCGGGAATCGGTGGACGACTTCCCCACCCAGGTGATCGAACTGCTCGCGTGGTTCGGCACGATCCCGCCGCTGGCGAACGGCATCGGCTCTCGCGTGGTTGCGGTGCCGGGCCGCGGTGACTCGCCGGAGCTCTGGCTGCTCGGCTCGAGCGACTTCAGCGCACGGCTCGCTGGGCTCATGGGTCTCCCCTTCGCCTTCGCGCACCACTTTGCCGGCGGACCCAACACACGGCTCGCGTTCGAGACCTACCGCCGCCACTTCGCCGCATCCGTCATGCTCGATGAGCCACACTCGATGGTTGCCGTCGCTGTGCTGGTGGCGGATGACGCGGCGCAGGCAGACCGCCTCACGCTCCCAGGTTCCCTTGGCTTCCTGCGTCTGCGCCAGGGTGCCCGCCCCTCTCGTGTCCCCACTCTCGCCGAGGCTGAGGCTCACGACTGGATCGCAGCCGAGCTCGCCTGGGTCGCCGACCGCAACTCGCAACAGGCGATAGGCAGCATCGAGCACGTGCGAGCGCGCCTCGACGAACTAGTGGAGATCACCGGCGCCGACGAGGTCATCGTGGTGCCGCAGGGCCCCGACCTCGAAACGAAAACGAGGGCCTTGACCGAGCTGGCCTGATCCGATCCTCTAGATGAGTGAGTCCTAATGGTCGTAGGCGATGAGGGATCGTTTGTTGGGTTCGTCGATGAGCCAGTTGTGCCAGATTCCGGCGGCGAGGGCGAGTAGGCGTCCGGCGACTCGGGAGTAGACGCCGGGGATGGTGCGACCGCCGTGGTCTTCGAGGGTGAGTTGGCCCTTCATCGTGTCGAACACCGATTCAACCCATTGACGGATGCCGCCGAGTTTCCCGAAGCGGGGCTTCTCGTCTTTGCGGTCGGGTCGGATCAGTGTCGCGTCAAGTTCGTCGGTGATGAAGGATTCGAAGTTTTTCCCGGCGAAGCCTTTGTCACCGATGATGATCTGTCCCGGGCGGATCAGGTGGCGGTCGTGGCGGAGCATCGTTTCGGCGGCTTCGCGTTCTCCGATTTTCGGGTTCGCCAGCCCCCAAACGACAGGCATCCCGTCGGGGGTGCAGACCAGGTAGAGGCGGAATCCCCAGAAGTATCGGGAGTGAGACGCGCAGTAGCCGTAGCCGGCATGGCCTGCGAGGTCG
The DNA here is from genome assembly GCA_025352485.1 of Salinibacterium sp. GTDB lineage: Bacteria > Actinomycetota > Actinomycetes > Actinomycetales > Microbacteriaceae > Rhodoglobus. The sequence goes on along the minus strand of JANXTJ010000052.1, from coordinate 6,740 downwards.
GAGCGTTTCACCGTTTCGCGTGACTTGCCGCAGGGCAGCGGGGTGGAATCGATCAGCCGGGTGATCTCACTGAAGGATGGTGTGTCGTGGGCCAGTTCGGTGATGACCGCCGAGAGCAGTCCGGTGGATTGGTGTACTCGTTTGCTCCACCCGGATTGTTGCGGCAAGTTCGGGAACATGCCCAGCAGATGTGTGTGGGCGTAGCGGATCCACTTGCGTTCGGAGGCGATGCCGAGCAGATGTTGGGCGACGATCAGACAGAGTAACTCAACGTCGTTGAGCCGTGGTTTCCGGCCAGCATGGTGATCCCGCGAAAAGCCCAGCGCGGGCAAGATCCGGTCGTCAAGATGGACGTAAAGTGTGGTCAGGAGGGTGTTGAGGTCGGTTTTCACACACAGGGTTTAACATCCTCCGCCAACGATTAACAGCCTCCACGCGGCCAAACCCCGATTAGGACTCATTCATCTAGGCTCGGCGCCTCCGTACCGTCTACCCTCGGCAACCTCATTGAGCTTTCGGCCATCCCGGCCGTGGTTGTGGGGGGAACTCCGTTGACCGGGGGTCAGGTGAAAGTGATCGGCACCGTTGCGGGGGCACTGCTGTTGCAGTTCATCAGCGCGACGCTGATCAAGCACAACGTGCCCGATGCCTACTCGCAATTGGCGCAGGCCGTCATCATCCTCTTTGCCGTGTACCTCCAGCGTGGAAGGATTTTTTCCCGATGAGCACACTGGAGCCGAGCGCCGGGCCGGCGACCAATGCGCAGCTCAGGCGGGAGCGGCTCGCCGCGGTGGCGCAGTCTTACGGCGCCGCGATCGTACTCGTGCTATTCCTCATTATGGGGAGCGTGGCATTTCCCACGTTTCCCACGCTCAACAATTTTGCAAATATCGCTACCCAGTCGTCGTTCTTGCTCATAGTTTCCGTTGGGATGACTTTCGTCATTCTCACCGGCGGCATCGACCTTTCGGTCGGCTCAGTTTTCGCCCTCGGCGGAGTGCTGGCCGCCTACGGGTCGCAGCTCGGCGTGTTCGCTGGCCTCGGTCTTCCGCTGCTCGTCTGCGGCACGGTGGGGCTGCTGCAGGGTTTGCTCATCGCCTACGCGAAGATGGCGCCGTTCATCGTCACTCTTGCGGGACTTTTGGGGGTGCGTGGCCTCGTGCTTGCCACGACTAATAGCGGGTCGACAACACCGCTCGTCACTGATCCCGCAATGATCGCGATCGGCCAAGGGGGCATAGCTGGCCGGTACTGGTGGCGATCGTGGCGGTCGTCGTCGGCACGGTGCTCCTGACCCGATCGCGCGGGGGTCAAGCGATTCTTGCCGTGGGCGGTTCCGAAAGCGCGGCGACTCTCATGGGATTGCCGGTGGCGAGGGTCAGGCTCACCGTGTACATCGTGAGCGGGGTGTGCGCGGGGGTGGCTGGCGCACTGAACGCGGCGTACTCGTCTTCGGGAGTGCCAACAGTGGGTGTCGGGCTGGAGCTCGGCGCAATCTCTGCGGTCGTGATCGGCGGGACCTTGCTGGTGGGAGGCCGCGGAAACCTTATCGGGACCGTCGCGGGTGTGCTACTACTGAGCGTCATCCAGAATCTGATCAACCAGGTGGGGTCGCTCAGCTCCTCGGTGCAATCGGTGGTCTCGGGAGTGTTCCTCGCGGTCGTGGTCATCGTGCAGACCGTGTTGTCGCGAACGCAGCGGCTGTAGCGCCGTGCGCTAGCCCGGTCGGAGCTTGAACAGGGTCACGTTTAGGGAGCCACCGTTGCCGAGGAGATCATCGGACGTCAGCGAACGGGACCGCCATGACCTGGTGGCACCCCCAATGGGAGCGCAAGGAGCGTGGAGGGTATTGGATGGCGACGCCAGTGCGGCAGCGCTAGTTCCCGGCACGAGTGCCTCAATTTCGGGGGTCCGCCCGCGGGGGAAATCCCGCGAGCGCCCTCGGTCAGTCTTTGCGCTTGCTTGCGGCCTTGTCCTTCTTGTCTGCGCGCTTCTCCTTGAGAGATTTGCTCGCCACGGTCTTGGCCGTGGACTTCTTGGGGGACTTGTCAGCCATGTCAGGATCCTCTCGGAAGAGCCGGATGCTCCTGTGACGAGAGTACGCGCCGCAGCTTGGCTGGCGCTACGCGGGCGTGTGTCGCACGCCGACGGCACTTCCGTCGAGCGCGTCGTCGTCGCGCCCGCGGAGTTTTTCGAGGTCGCGACGCTCACGCTTGGTAGGTCGTCCCGCCCCGCGATCGCGCTGCGGAGCGAGGGCAACCTCGACCGGGTCGGGCAACGGTGGGCTGTGGTCCAGATAACTGGTAACGGCCACGGCGGCGGCGACTCGCTTAACGAGCGTCTCGCGCACCTCGAGGATCTTGTCGGACCCCGAGATTCGCACTCGAACCTCATCGCCGATTTTCACGGACTGCGCGGCTTTGGCGCGTTCGCTGTTGACCTTCACATGGCCGGCCCGGCACGCTGCGGTCGCCGCCGAGCGGGTTTTATAGATCCGGATCGCCCACAGCCAGCTATCGACGCGGACGGTTGCGGCGCCCATTAATACCCGCCCACTAGTCGGCGCCCATCAGTACCAGCCCACCCGCTGCGAGTGCGCCCAAGCGCCGCACGGGGTGTCGTACCGATCGATGATGTAGATAATGCCCCAGCTGACCTGGGTCTGATAATTCGTGCGCCAGTCAGCGCCCACCGCCGCCATTTTGCTGCCGGGCAGCGCCTGCGGGATGCCGTAGGCCAGTCCGGCCGGGTTGTACGCGTTGGTGCGCCATCCCGATTCGCGGTTCCATAGCCACAGCAGACAGCTGTTTTGCTCAGGGCCAAATCCGTGGCTGGCCAGCACAGAGTAAGCAAAAGCTTGGGCAGCGGCAGGATTATTATTCGCGCTGGAGGGAACGTCGGAAATCGACCCGTCCCCGGGACTGCCCGCCGAACCGTCGGAGCCGGAGCCAGCATTGCTCTGTTGCTGCCCGATCGCATATGCCTGCTCTACCTGCGCCGTCGTGTTTTTCAGACTTGCGAGCTGCGCGTAGAGCTGGTCAAGGTGTGCCTGCTGGTCGCTGAGGGCGGCGTTCGCGGTTCCCAGCGCCGACTGGGCGGCGGCCAGAGCACTCTTGGCGACGGTCGAGAGTCTGGCTTGTTCCTTCTGTGCGGCCGCCGACTGGTCGCGAAGTGCGGCCGCCTGATTGCGCTCGGTTTGGGCGCTGTTCAGCAGGCCTGTCAGTCTGGCTCCCAGTTTGTCGAGTGCACCGAGCTGATAGAGCAGGTTGGACGCGGTGCGGGAATCGGCGAAGAGCGTTCGGCCGCCGAGGTCCGCACCCCCTAAGCGGTACAGCGCTGCGGCGACGGCGGCGGCATGCTCGGTCGAGACGTAGGCCCGCTGTGCCGCGGCATCCGACTGCCGGGCTAGGGCTGTCGCCGACTCGGTGGCAGAGGCGAGGGCGGATTGGGCGGCATCTGACTCCGCGGCGCGTTTGATCGCCACGTCACCGAGGCGGGCGGAGTCGGCCTGCAATTGAGCGAGCAGCTGATTCAGGGTGGCAATCGTGGTTGCGGTTGACGCCTGATTATTTCTGGCGGCCGCCACCTGATCCCATGACGGATAATCGGCGCGAGGGGCCAACGGCATGGGCGTTGCATCGGCAGGGATGCTCGCGGTCGCGGCCATCGTCACGGCCACCGCCCAGGCGAGCAGGGCCACGAGCAGGCCCGATCTCGGCCGTAGGGTCACCATAGCTACAGGGTAGACAGATATGTGACGAAAGTGAACGGTGTGGCCACGGTGTGGCCATCGTGACGAGCGTCGCTGCCTCGCTGCTGCCCTCGAGCCGCTCAGGCGTTGGCGAGCTCCGTCCTCCAGCGCACGAGCTCACGAACGGTCGTGCTGCTGTCGTTGGCGAGACGCGCCAGGGCGTCGGCTGGCAGGAAGAAATTGACCGCGAGAAAGCCGCGAACACGCTCGGAGTCATCGATCACGAGGCTCCCCAACACCTCGCCCGGTGTGGCCGTGTTCTTGGCGACGCAGGCCCGCACACGTTCATCCGGGTCGTTCGCGAGAGACTGGAACAGGTCTGGGGGAGTGTGGTTGCTGCTCGCCACGCTTTCACGAATCTTCGGGTTCGGGTGGGTGGCGAGCAACCTCAGGCGACGCAGCTTGCTCGCGGTGAACTCGGGTGCGGGATGCAGCACCGCGGCCTGCTCGGCCGTCAACATCGCGGGGGCCATGGCCCGCAATTGGGCCAACTGTGCCGGGGTGGTGAAGCGGATGCACGACATACCCTTCACGCTACCGCGCGGCGCCGAAACCCCGCGTTCGGATGCCGCTGGCTAGACTCGTGCCTCGTGGGAGTGAACCTGGAAAGCGTTGTCAGCCACCGGGTGCTGACGATTCCCAACCTTCTGAGTTTCTTGCGGCTTCTGCTCGTGCCCGTCTTCCTCGTGCTCATCATCGGCGGACGCGACGGCTTTGCACTGCTCGTGCTGGTCATCTCCAGCGTGACCGACTTTCTCGATGGCCAGATAGCGCGGCGCTTTCACCAGATGTCGCGCCTGGGCCAGCTGCTGGATCCCGCGGCCGACCGGCTGTTCATTTTCGCCGCGCTCATCGGTCTCGCCCTGCGCGGAGTGATTCCGTGGTGGTTATTTGCGGTCATCGTCGCGCGCGATGTCATGCTCTTGGTGCTCGGCATCGTTGGCGCAAATTTCGGCTACGGGCCGCTTCCGGTTCACCATTTGGGCAAGCTCGCAACCCTGTGCCTCTTCTACGCCCTGCCGATTTTTATGATCGGGCAGGCCTTCCCGGACGCCGCGACCATGACCATCCCCATCGGTTGGGCTTTCGCCCTCTGGGGTGTCTTCCTCTATTGGTGTGCCGGGCTCAGCTACCTGTCTGAAACTCTCCGAGTTATTCGAATTCCGGGGGTAGGACCTGCCCCCGAATCGGATACTCTAAATAGCTAAGAAAGAGAGGCACGCGATGATCGATTCCGAAAATCCGGAGCACTCCGCTGGGGATATGCCTGTGTCAGAACCGCCTGTGTCAGAACAGCCGCGCACTGACGAGACGGCGCGCTACGGGGACGATTTCGGCGCGCAGCTCGCCGCACTCGATGGGGACGTCTCGCCGGAGGAGCTCGACGCGATTGGGGCACTCCCGTCGCGCTCGGCACTTCTGGTGGTTCGGCGGGGACCGAATGTCGGCGCTCGATTCCTCTTGGATGCGGATACCACCACCGTGGGGCGCCATCCAGAGGCCGACATCTTCCTCGACGACGTGACCGTCTCCCGTCGGCATGCGGAGTTCATCCGCCACGGGTCGAGCTTTCAGGTCGAAGACCTCGGCTCGCTCAACGGTACCTATTTCGACGGCGTGCGGATTGAGACCGGCCTGCTCGGCGACGGGGCCGAGGTGCAGGTTGGCAAGTTCCGTCTCACGTTCTACGCTTCGCGACTGGATCTCGCGCACCTGGCTGGCCGGTAGTGGCGCGCCTCGCCACCCACGTCCGTGCGCCAGCAAGTGCGACTCTCCTGAGCATCGGCCAAGTTCTCGCGAAGCTCAATCCCGAATTTCCCGATCTCACGCCATCGAAGCTGCGATTTCTCGAAGAACGCCAACTGGTCGCGCCGGCGCGCACCGAGTCGGGTTACCGCAAGTTTTCCGCGACCGACATGGATCGCCTGCGGTTCGTGCTCACCATGCAGCGCGATCACTATCTGCCGCTGAAGGTCATCAGGGGCTACCTCGGCGAGCTTGACGCTGGCCGCGCACCGGAGTTGCCGGGTGGGGCGATTGCCGCGCCATCCATGCTGTCTGTCGAACGCAAGTTCACTCGCGAGGAGCTCATTCGGGCGGCCGGCGCGAACGCAATGTTGCTGGGAGACGCGATTTCAGCATCCCTGATCATGCCAGCCGACCTGTTCGGTGAAGATTGCCTTGCCGTGCTGACGTCGCTCGTCGAGTTGCAGCGTTCCGGGATCGAGCCGCGCCACTTGCGCGGCTTCCGCGCGGCGGCCGAACGCGAACTCGGGCTGATCGAGAACGCCCTCATGCCGGTCGCCCGGCGCAAAGACGCGTCCAGTCGGGCGCGTGCCGCCGAGCTAGCGCGGGAGATCGCGGGCCAGTTGGAAATTGTGCGCAGCAGTCTCATTCGATCCGCACTGAGCCGGCTCGAGTCGTAGTAAGTTCTCCAGTACCCCCAGTTCCGACACGCTAGCCAATGTCGTTGATCGCCGGGAGGGGCGTGGGTACCGTGGGGTCACACGAAACATTAAGTGTGAACTTCAACTTGAAGGTAAGGGCCAACTAATGAGTGAGACGGAACTCAGTCGTAGCGATAAGTCACGCTACGATCTTGGCCTCCTTTTTACCGACGGCATGCCCGAGTTGGATGCCGACGCAGGCTACCGGGGCGCGATCGCTGCCAGGGCTGCCGGCATCAGCTATCGCCAGCTGGACTACTGGGCCCGCACGCAACTCGTTGAGCCGACCGTGCGTGGCGCGGCCGGGTCGGGGTCGCAGCGCCTTTACGGTTTCCGCGACATCCTGGTACTCAAGCTCGTCAAGCGCCTCCTCGATACCGGCATCTCGCTGCAGCAGATTCGGGTGGCAGTCGATCAGCTGCGCCAGTCTGGGGTCAGAGACCTAGCCCAGATCACCCTGATGAGTGACGGCGCGAGCGTCTACCTGTGTACCTCAAGCGATGAGGTAATCGACCTCGTCAGCCGCGGTCAGGGCGTTTTCG